>JANYBX010000293.1 GCA_025360615.1 Opitutia bacterium | reverse complement strand
GGCGCGGGTGTTGGGGCGGGGCGGGTTTGAAAGGTGGTGCGCGTTGACTCTACGCGCTGTTAACCTGCGCCCGCGGAAATCGTGTTCAGCCTAAAAAGCGCCGTTGAAACGCGGAGGACGCGGAGGAGAAAATTCCCCTTTTCGCGTACCGGATTCGCTCGCTTCCAGCTCCGCGCTATCCGCGTTTCAACTGCTGAAATCGCGTTGAGGGCAATGCGATCCACCCGCCGACCGGCGGAGCGCCGATCCAAGCCCGTGGGGTGCTCACCTAATAGAGTCCGCGGGCAAAGCCGTTTAGACTGGCCCGAGCGGATTATTTTCCCGCTAACACCCATGGACACGATCCTCCTGCTCCCAGCTTCGGAGCTCCGTTACCGGCGACTCTTCGAAGCGGCGCGCGATGGCATCCTGATTCTCGATCCCGCCACGCGCCAGATCATCGACGTCAATCCCTTCATGGAAGAACTCCTGGGCTACACCCGCGAGGAATTCCTCGGGAAGGAGCTGTATGAAATCGGCCTGCTGAGGGACGAGGCCGCGACGCGGGCGGCGTTCCGGAAACTCCAGTCCACCGGTTTTATTCGCTATGATAATTTGCCGCTGAAGACCCAGGGTGGGCAGCGAGTGGAAGTGGAGTTCGTCAGCAACCTCTATGAAGAGGGCGGCCAGCAGGTCATCCAGTGCAATATCCGCGACATCACCGCCCGGAAAAAGGCGGAAGCCGAAGCCAAGTTGAGCGAAGCGCAACACGCGGCGGAACTGGAGCGACTCGTGAGCCTGCGCACGGCCGAACTGCGGGCGAGCAACGCGCAGTTGGAGACGTTTGTTTATTCCATCGCCCACGACCTGCGCGCGCCGCTGCGCTCCATGCAGGGGTTTGCCCAACTCCTGGTGCAGGATCACTTGGGGGACCTGAACCTGCAGGGCCGGGACTACGCGAATTTCATCAACACGGCCGCGCAGAAAATGGATCGCTTGCTGGCCGACCTGCTGGCCTTCAGCCGCATCAGCCAGCAGAACATCCCCCTCGCGCCGGTGCCGCTGGCGATCGTGGTGCAGGGCGCGCTGGCGGACTGCGAGGCGGAGATCTATGATAGCCAGGCCCGCATCGAGAGCCACTTGCCCTGGCCCACGGTGCTCGCCCACGCCCCCACGCTGCGCCAAGTGCTGGTGAACCTCATCGGCAACGCGGTGAAATTTGTCGCGACCCGGCCCCCTATCGTGCGCCTCCGCGCGGAGGAGCGGCCGGGCGGGATCGTCCGAATCTGGGTGGAAGATAATGGCATCGGCATCCACGAGGAATTTCAGGAGCGGATTTTTCAGGTTTTCCAGCGCCTGCACACGACCTCGTATGCCGGCACGGGCATCGGGCTGGCCATCGTGCAGAAAGGCGTCGAGCGAATGGGCGGCCGCGCGGGCGTGGTGTCGAAGCCGGGGGAGGGGAGCCGATTCTGGATCGAGCTGGCGAAGGCCAGGCCGACGGGAAGCACGCCGCCGCACGGAAAGGGCAGTCCGTGAAAATCGAAAATCCCACAATCCTGATTGTCGATGACGACGAATGCGCCGCTCTGCTCATGCGCACGGTTTTCGAGCGCGCCGAATTTGTGGAGCCGCTCCACTTCGCGCGCGACGGCATGGAGGCGATCGCCTATCTGCGCGGCGACGGCGTCTTCGGGGATCGCGCGCAGTTTCCCTTTCCCACGGTGGTGTTGCTCGATTTGAACATGCCGGGAAAAAACGGGTTCGAAGTGCTGGCGTGGATTCGGCGGCAACCGGGGCTCAAGCGATTGCGAGTTTACGTCATGAGCGCGTCGAGCCAGCCCGAGGACATCGAGCGCGCCTATGATTTGGGAGCCAACTCGTATCTGGTAAAACCGGGCAATCTCGATGGCCTGATGAATCAGGCCAAGTGTTTGCTCGCATGGCTCAGGTGCAGCCACTTCGCGTCGGCGATTCTCGCCAGCCAAGACTCCGTGGGCGCGTCGCTTCCCGGGCTCGGTTCCCCGCCCGCCGAGCTCGGCGAATCCGCCGCCGGGGAATCGACGGTTGACGAAGCGGGCCGTCGCAATGCGCGGCTTGAGGCGCGCCTGAAAGCACAGACCGAGGAATTGGAGGCGCTGCGGGCGGAACGGGAGATGATGGGCCGTTCCATCGCCCACGATCTCCGAGGGCCCCTCATGAGCATCGGCGGGTTCACGGAACTCATGTTGGAAAATTCCGGCGCGCAGCTCGATGACCGAGGCCGCCAGTATCTCGCCAAGATCACGACCTCCGCTGATCAGCTCGCGCGCTTGGTTTCGGAAATAGTCGTTCGTTCAAAAGCGGCCGGAAAAAATCCTGCTGGGGAGCAAGCGGGATTATCCGAACAGGTGTCTGCGGCTTAACCGGGACGATTCAGCCCCGCCGGAAGTTGCTCGCCGAAAATTTTATCGAGGTTCAATCAACAAACATCGCTCGGAATACGCGGTTAAACTTCCGATGGATGCCCGGAAATCTCAAAGGGAGTGTCCCGCAAAACGGGACACTCCCTTGGTATTTCTTAAGCGGTCGCTACGGGTCCGCTACGCACACGCGGTCTCGATGCCGCCCGCGGGACGCACGGGATCAAACCAAGCCACGGGCTGAGCTTCCGGGCCGAATTCAGGGCAGGCCTCTGCGAGCAATACGCGCAGGCTGGCGCGGGCGCGCGCGATCCGGCTTTTTACCGTGCCGACACTGATGCCGAGTTCCCGGGAGATCTCGCCATATGAGTGGTTCAAGGCGTTGCGCAGGGTGAGAATTTCGCGCGGGCGCTCTCCGAGTCGCTCCATGCACACGGCGACGAGGTCGGCAAACTCGCCGGTCACCGCTTCGCGCGCCGGTCCGGCGGCCTCCGTGGCGACCAGATCGGAGAAGGTCCCCTGATTATCTTCGCTCACGTGGCAATCGAGGGAAAGCGTCAGGTGGCGGCGGCGGCGGAAAAAATACCAGTAGCGATTGCGCGCCAAGTTGAGGGCGATGCGGTGCAGCCAGGTGGCGAGCGAGGCATCGCCGCGAAATTTCGCGAGGCCGCGGTGGGCGCGGATGAAGGTGTCCTGCGCGATTTCCTCGGCGTCGGCGCGGTTTTTCAGCATCGCGAACGCGACGGCGAACATGCGCTCGCGGTGGCGCGTCATAATTTCGGCAAACGCAGACTCGTCGCCGGCATTGAAACGCCGCACGAGTTCGGCGTCATGGAGGGCTTGCTGGCGAGAGAGGGAAACGTGGGCGGCGTCACTGCCTGGGGCGTGCGCGGGTCGAGAGGAAGAGGAGGGATCGGCGGGAGAGATCATGCCCCGAGATTATCCAAGTCAGCCGCCGGTGAACATGGGGTGTTGTGCTAACCGCTCCTTTTCTCGCTCGTTCGGACGGCGGAGGCGGCGATGTTCGTTTTTTTAAAACCACGAACGATCCGTTCCGGCCGGGAGAATGCCAAACCTGATACGCAGGGTTTCACCCCATGTAAAATTTCCGTGAGATTGATAAGATGGAGGCTTCAGGTGGGAGCACGGTCAGCCGCATCCGGCTGGGTCAGGCCCCTCACCACACACTCGGTACTTAAAAAGAAAATCCACATGAAACTCAGATCAAAATCCAAGTTAGTAATCGCGGCGGCCCTCGGGCTCGCCTGTTCCACCGGCATCGCTCGAGCGCAGCTGTTGATCAACCTAAGGGAGCAGGCCACGTTCACTTCGTTCGTGGGCGGTAGCCCCAATACGGTGACGAACAACGGGTCCTTCAACACCACGGAAACGCTCTCGACGGGCACGTCGGCGACGCCGGCGACGCCGTTCTGGCTCACCTACACCCCGATCACGGGGCCGAGCACGGTGACGCTGGGAACGGGCACGCTCGTGACGTCGAGCCTCAGCTTTAATTCGCCCGTCAACCCGGTGAATTATTTCACCAGCGTTCTGGAGACCTTGAATTATGATTTCGATAATAACGGCTCCATCGACTTGACGCAGAATTACACCGTGGGGCTCTCCTCGATGGTCTCTCCCGCCGGTCTCACGGGCGTGAACTACTCGATCATTCCTGCGACCTCCTTCGGTTCGGTCGTGATCAATGGGACCAACTATAACTACGCCTCATTGGTCGCGAACTCCTCGGGCAGCTTGTTCGACGGTTCATCCACGACCTCGGTGATTCAGTTCCAGTTCATCGCGGTTCCGTTAACTGCCGTGCCCGAGCCGTCAACTTACGCCCTCGCGGGCGCGTTGGTCTTGGGTGGGGTCGTGCTGCTCCGCCGTCGCCGCAGTATCGCCGCTTCCGTGGTTAACGCCTAAGTTGAGGTCCGCCGGTTCCAGCCCGGTGGACTTTGGATAATGTTCACTGCCGCTGTTTCATCAGTTTAAAATTCCTCCGCCGCGACTTGAACGTCGCGGCGTTTTTTTTGCGCCTCACCCAAGTGCCGCGCCACGCCAAGGCAGGCCAACACCCCATGGCGCCATGGTCCCGTCCGCGCTACGATCACGCCGCCTGATAATAATCCACCGGCTTCCTTCCCGGCAGTCAGGGTGCTCCCGGCGGCGGCCCGGCGCATTCGCTTTTCTCACTCACCGCCTAAAAAAGAAATACCATGACGCTCGGAACCATCCTCTTGATTTTACTCATCCTAGCCTTGTTCGGCGCGCTGCCCACGTGGCCGCACAGCCGCAGCTGGGGCTATTATCCCAGCGGAGGTCTCGGCTTGGTGGTCGTCATTCTCGTGGTGCTCGTGCTCACGAACCGCCTTTGAACGAAGCGAAAACCAAAATCTGAAACCACTCCCACCATGGCCCATCTCTTCCTCGCCCTCTTCCTCCTCGTCTTCGGCTTGAACCTGCTTTTCGGGCTTTCCATCCCGATGTGGGTCACCGGCGTGCTCGCGGTCATCGCCGGCTTACTGCTCGTGATGGAGCGTTTTGGCGTCCGCGTAGACCGGAAATAATCGCTGCCGCTCGATGAACACCTCCCGCCAAACTTGGAAATTTTCCGCGCTCCTCCTGCTGGGTTGCGCCGGTCTAAAGCTTCACGCGCAGGAGCTGACATTGCTCGGCGGCATCGTGAACCACTCGAATTTCGAGCAGACGAGCTACACGTGGCAAGTGGACTACCGCCAGGATTTCCACCGCAACTTCGCCGCGTCGATCGCCTACATCAACGAAGGTCACGTGCCCGGCCACCATCGCGACGGCACCGCCTGGCAAGCTTGGGCGCGCCTGCCGCTTTTTCAGGATCGCATCGCGATCGCCTTCGGCGCCGGCGGCTACTATTTCTTCGACACGCAACCGCTGCCGGGCGGCGACACGGCGAACGTCCACGGCACCGCGCCCATCTACAGCCTCTCCGCCACGGGCTACCTTTCTAACCGGTGGTTCTACCGGCTCATGGTGAACCGCATCAGCCCCGCGCATCAAATTCAGGTGACAACCATGGCCGTGGGCGCGGGCTTTTGGTTTGGTCGGGATAAAAAACCCACGCCGGGAAAACTCGGCGATGCGCCCGACGAATACGCCTACGTCACCGAAAACGAACTCACCGTCTTCGGCGGCCAGAGCATCGTGAATACTTTCCTCAGCCAAAAATCGCGCGCCTACGCCGGGGAATATCGCCGCGGCCTCGTGCCCCACATCGATTGGACCGCCTCGGCAGTTTATGAGGGCGATCCGCTGATCATCCGGCGTAGCGGACTCGCCACCCAAGTGTGGGCGGTCAACACGTTCTTCAACGACCGCATCGCGGTCGGTGCCGGTCTCGGCCCCTACGTTTTCCTCGATCACAAACATCCCGCTTCCGCCGGGAAAAAGAATCCCGCGGCGGTCGCGCCGCTGGCCTCGCTCACGTTTTCCATGCGGCTCTCCGAGCACTGGATCATGCGGATGGTCTTCGACCGCGTGACCAGCAGCTATAACCGGGACTCCGATATTTTCCTGCTCGGTCTCGGCTACCGCTGGCCGCACTGAGCCGCTCGGTTTCAGCTCCATCACCCGCCAGTTAATCTTCATCCCCCCCAACATGATTGATCTCGCCCTTCTCCTTCCTCCCATCGCCGCTGTCGGCTACTCGCTGATTTATCTCCTGTTCGGCGGCGGCCTCGCCGGCGCTGTTGTGATTTTCTTCGTCGCGAAGTTGTTCGGGAAATAATCCGAACGGCCCCGTTCGTTTTCCGTGTATGCGGCCCGGAGTTACGGGGACGGTGCCTTCGTCGTGGGCGGGGTCCCAGCCGCCCGGTTTTTCGGCTCTGAGTTGAACACCCCATAGCGAGGGCCCGCGCCCCATGTTATCCTGCGGCGATGAAAAAAACTCCTGTTAGCTTCTCCTCCTCACGTTCGAGCTCCGCTCGCGCGGCGGGGTTGTTCTTCGCGGGTTGTGGCGCACTGGCTTTTCTGGCCGGTTGTGTTTCCGAACCGGACTCACACATCGTTTCCGCCCCGCCTCCGCCCCCGCCGAATAAAGCAATGACGACGACGACGACCACCACCACGACTCCCATGGCCGTGGCGACGCCGGTGATGGTCGCGGGGAATCCCGGTTACGTGACGACCACGTCCGCCGTGCCCGTCGTGAGCACCACCGTCGTGACGCAGGCTCCGCCCGCGTTGCAGCCGGAAGTCGTGCTCGCCCAGCCGTCCTCCCAGCACGTCTGGCTCGCCGGCTATTGGACGTGGCGCAACGACCGCTATGAATGGATGGCCGGACATTGGGAACTGCCCCCGCGTTCGAATTCGGTATGGGTGGTGCCGCGCTGGGAGCAACAGGGCAACGCCTACAAATTCTACGAGGGCTATTGGAACTGAGCGCGCCCCGCGTTCCGGCTTCCATGGCCGGTTGGCGGGCGTGGAAGCCAGGAGTCGAGCTCGTGATCGAATCGCTCTCCCTCCGACAAGGCACCCACGGTGAGAAGCTTTAGTTGGGACTGCGGGTTACACCCCATACTTCGGGCGGAGCTTTAGGCTCATCCTGAGCCGCTGGAAAACAACCTCCGCCAAACGGCGCGGGCTGGTTGGCTGGCCATCCCAGTCCCGACTAAAAATATGAATTCTGTCGCTTCACTCACCGGCTCGCACCTGCGCGCCTATCAAGCCATTTTCCAACATCCGGTCGCGCACAACCTGCGATGGAACGACGTTCACGCGTTGTTCCGCCAGCTCGGCCAGATCGAGGAGGAGCCCAACGGCAATCTGAAGGTGACGCGCCACGGCCAGACCTTGGTCTTGCATCCGCCCCGCACCAAAGACGTCGCTGACACGGACGAGCTGATGGCCCTGCGGCATTTTCTAGAGCGCTCTGAAACGACCCCGCCTGAAACGAAACCGGCGGAGGCGCAATGGCTGGTGGTGATTGATCACCGCGAGGCCCGCATTTATCGCTCCGCCGAACCCGGCTCAGTCGCACAACAGATCCGCTCGCATTCCGCGGACGAATCTGCCCGCCACGCGCCGAACTCGCAGGACTTCTCGCGTGGTCAGGAAAAGCCGGACCCGAGTGGTTTTTTCGAGCCGGTGGCGGGAGTGCTGAATGGCGCCGGGAAAATTTTGATCTTCGGCAGCGGCACCGGCGCGAGCTGTGAAATGGACCAGTTGGTAGCTTGGTTGAAACGTCATCGCCCCGCGCTGGCTGAACGCATCGTCGGCACGATGGTCGTCGATGAGCATCACCTCACGGAGGCCCAGCTGCTCGCGAAAGCGCGGGAGTTTTACGCGAACGCCCGGCTGTCAATCGCATGAAAACCATGAAGGCCGTGCGCATCCATTCCTACGGCGGTCCGGAAGTTCTCGTCCATGAAGATGCGCCCTGCCCGCACCCGGGCGATGGGGAAGTGCTGGTGCGGGTCCACGCGGCCGGGATTAATCCGGTGGACTGGAAAATTCGCGAGGGGCACCTCAAGGAAATGATCCATCACGCGTTTCCCCTCGTGCTCGGCTGGGATGTGTCCGGAGTCGTCGCGTCCCTCGGCCCGGGTGTCACCCGGTTGAAAGTGGGCGACGAAGTTTTCAGCCGCCCGGAAATTTCCCGCGATGGAGCCTATGCCGAGTTCATTGTCATCAAGGAAGCCGAAGTCGCCCTGAAGCCGAAATCCATCGACCACGTTCACGCGGCGGCGCTGCCGCTCGCCGGGCTGACGGTGTGGCAATCCCTGTTCGACGCCGGCGGATTGTCAGCGGGCCAGCGCGTGTTGATTCACGGAGCCGCGGGCGGCGTCGGTCACATCGCGGTGCAACTCGCGAAATGGAAAGGCGCGCACGTCATCGGCACGGCGTCGGCGCGCAACCACGACGTTCTGCGCGAACTCGGCGCCAACCAGATCGTGGACTACGCGACGGTGCGTTTTGAAACGGCGGTGGAGCCGGTCGATGTGGTCTTCGACACGATGGGCGGGGAAATCCAGGAGCGCTCGTGGAAAGTGCTCAAGCCCGGCGGCATTTTGGTTTCGATTGCCCAACCGCCCGGGGCCGAAATCGCGGCGGCGCACGGCGTGCGGCAGGCGTTTGTGTTTACGCAGCCCAACGCCGCGCAGTTGGCGGAGATTAGCCGGCTGGTCGATGCCGGGAAACTCAAGGCCATCGTGGAAACCATCCTGCCGCTCTCCGACGCCACCCGCGGGCAGGAGCTGAGCCAGCGCGGACACACGCACGGCAAGATCGTCCTGAGAGTCGTTTAGCGCCGGCGGCGCGGGAAGGCTGCATCGCATGGCCGTGAAATTCCAGGACTACTACGAAACGCTGGGCGTGGCTCGCGCCGCCTCGGCGGAGGAGATGAAGCAGGCTTTCCGCGCACTCGCGCGGCTCCACCATCCCGATGTGGCGAAGGACAAGGTGGCCGGAGAGGCGAAGTTCAAGGAGATCAACGAAGCCTACGAGGTGCTGAGCGACCCGGAGAAACGGAAGCGTTACGACGAACTCGGGGCGAACTGGCAGGCCGGTGGCGGCGGTCCGTCCGCTCCCGGCGGTGGCCGGTCGCAGACGCCCCGCGGTGAATCCGATTTCGAATTTGGCGGCACCGGGTTCAGCGATTTTTTCGAGTCATTTTTTGGCGGCGGTCGCGAGGGAGGAGGGGCGTTTGCGCGCGAAGGGCAGGACGTCGAGGCCGATCTGCTCGTCACGCTGGAAGAGGCGCTGCACGGTTCGCCGCGCAAAGTGACCTTGCGCCGGCCCGGCGGTCGCGGCGTGGCGGACCGCACCGACACCTATCAGGTGCGTATCCCGCCCGGTGTGCGCGAAGGCCAGCGCATCCGCCTCGCCGGTCAGGGCGGAGCAGGCTTGGGAAGCGGCCCCGCGGGCGACCTCTATTTGCGCGTGCGCCTCGCGCGCCACCCCGATTTCAGCGTGCAAGGGGCGGATCTCCACTGCGACCTCGACCTCGCGCCATGGGAAGCGGTGCTCGGCGTGCAGGCGAAAATTCCCACGCTCGACGGCGCGACTTCGCTGCGAGTGCCCCCCGGCACCGCGGCCGGCAGCCAGCTCCGCCTGCGCGGCCTCGGCCTGCCGCGGGAGGACCGAACGCGCGGTGATCTCTACGCCACCGTGCGCATTCAAACGCCCGCCGCAGTGTCGGCAGAAGAACGCGCCCTCTGGGAGCAACTGGCCCGCACTTCCACGTTCAACCCAAGGAGCGAATCATGAATGAACCCGTGTTTCTGGAAAAATATTCCCTGACACTCGTGCGCGTGACCGAGGTCAGCCCCGCGGCGTATTCGCTGGAGGAGGCGGCCCGCCTCGCCGACATGCATCCGGAGCTGCTCCGGTATTACTGCCGGCTCGGCCTCTTCGGCGCCGCGCGGGCGCAGCCGGGGGCGGAGCCGATTTTTGATGACGATGCGCTCTTCGAGTTGCGCCGCTTCGAGCACTACCGCCGGCACCATGGGGTGGATCGAAAGACGCTGCGCTTGATCAGCAGCCTGCGCCGCGAGGTGGAGCGCTTGGAAAGCGAAGTCCGTTTCCTGCGCGGGCGGTGAACGCCGCGAGATGATGATGGCGGAGAAAATTTTTCCCACGCGGGTTAACACCCCATAGTAGGGCGGTGGCCTGCGGGCTACACTCGCGATTCGAGAATATAAAGAGGATCGCTCCCGGTGGGTGGAGCGGTCCAACAGCCAACCCAAATCGGATAATTTATGTTACAAAATATTAAGGCGTTTTACGGCCACAAGCTCGCCGCCTCGGATGGTGACATCGGCCACGTGAAAGATTTTTACTTCGACGATAAGACCTGGGCTGTCCGCTACCTCGTGGCCGATACGGGCTCGTGGTTAACGCGACGGCAAGTGCTGCTCACGCCTCACGCCTTCGGGCATTTCGACCAAGACGGAAAGATCCTGCACGTGAATCTGACTCGGGCGCAGATTGAAAACAGTCCTTCGATCGATTCGCACAAACCGGTTTCGCGGCAATACGAGATCGACCACTATCGCTACTATGGCTGGCCGGCTTACTGGGATGGCCCCGCGATGTGGGGCCTTGGCGGCTATCCGGTGGCCATGCCGGCTGCGAAAGACGACCGGGACGGCCAGGTGCACTTTCATCACCACCGCGACGACAAACATCTCCAAAGCACACAAGTGGTGAGCGGCTACGGAATCGAAGCCAGCGATGGAGCGATTGGATCCGTCACCGATTTAATGGTGGACGACAAAAGCTGGGCGATTCGCGAACTAGTCGTCGAAACCGGCCACTGGTATTCGGGCAAGCAAATCCTGATTTCCTCCGGCAAAATCGAGCGCATCAGTTATGAGGAATCGAAAGTGTTCGTGAGGCTTACAAAGGCCGACATCGAACGGACCGTAGAACACCACGTCGCTCATGCGGGCGGAGGAAATCAGGCGGCGCAGAATGCTCCGACCGAATAATCGCTTGATTCGCGGTAGGATGGGCCTGTGGCGGCCAGATGAATCTGGCGCGTTTCAGGGTGAGTGTGCTTTGGGCTACTCATCGACGGGGCGTCACCAAAAAAATCCCGCCGTGCAACCCTGCGGCGGAATTAAATTGCCGGAGCCGCGTGGCGGCCGATCTTCGAGGAACTCGCTCAGTCTTCCAACGTAAAGCCGGCTTTGATGGTGACCTGCCAGTGTTGCACCTTCCCTTTGTCGAGGTGGCCGCGGGTTTCGAGCACTTGAAACCAGCTCAGTTTCTTGACCGTTTTGTGCGCTCGCTTGATGGCCCGCGAAACGGCGTCCTCGATGGTCGTGGTCGAGGTGCCGGTGAGTTCGATGTGCTGATAGACGTGGTCTTTCATTTTCTGTTTTTAGGGGTGCGGGCGGCGGTTTCGGAACATGTGCCTAGTTGCAGCCGCAGTCGGAGGAGGAATCCTTTAGCGCCTTTTCGACCGCTTCCCGGGTTTCGCCGGTGCGCTTCTGAATGCGACCGAGCAATTCATCGTATTTGCCTTCGGTGTATTGGAGATCGTCATCGGTGAGCTTGGCCCACCTCTGCTTCAACTTGCCTTTGGTGATGTTCCAGTCGCCCTTGATTTCGAGTGTCGTCATGATGATTTTGGATTTGTTTTCGTTTTTAATTCGCCGTCAAAAGCGACGGCGCTGAATGACACTACGCGTCGATCCGGCTTTTCGCTATGGGTGGTCAACCTACCCTCTCAATCGTGGCCGCGTGAGGGTGGGCGACAGAACGAAAATTACCGGGTGATCGCTTGCGGCGGGCTGGTCGGCGCGGTCGCGTCGCGCGAAATCCAAAGGACCGCCGCCGCCGCCACCGCGAAAAACAGCAGGATAGCGGCGATCATCCACAAATTCACTTTTGTGGTGGCGCGATGCACATTGGCTTAGAGGAGACCGCTGCTTTCTTTGTCGATGGACATGGAGTGACTGACCCCTCGCACCTGCGGCGGTGCCGGCCGGAGGCAAAGCGAAGTTAGTTGATGAAAAGGGAGACGTGGCGGTCCCCCATCAGCGCCACTGTGAAGACGCGCGCGCGCCGAGGAGGCGGCGACAGGCCACCAAGAGGAGCACGCCGGCTCCGACCAGTCCATAGGTGCTCGCTTCTGGAACGGGCGTCAGGATGGGGCTGGAGGCGATACAAAATCCGCCGTCGGGGTCGCTGGCATCGATGCGGTTGCGGTCGAGGGTGACGGCGCCGTTGATCGCGAGGGCGCGCCCGAAGTCGATGGAAGCGCCGGTGTTCAGGGTGATGCTCGTCAGCGCGAGAATGTTACCCGCAAACGAGCTGTTTGTCCCGATGATCGCGGAGCTTCCGACTTGCCAGAAAAGACCGTTCAGCGGGCCGCAGTCGGCGCTCGAGCCGGGGTTGATGATGTTCACGCGCGAGTTGCTGGCCGTGGTGAGCGTGCTGCCGATTTGAAAAACAAAGCGCGCGTTGCTGTCGCCCTGTGCGTCGAGCGTGAGGATGCCCGTCAATAGCGCGGACGAGCTGAAAAAATACACTCCGGGCGTGAGGGTTAGTCCGCCGAGATTCAAGGAGCTCAGGTTCGTTGTGAAGCCTAGGGCGGCGAGGCCGAAATAGGCCGTGGAAAGATCGGCGTGCGCTTGGGCGGCGGCGGCGTTGCCTTGGTTAACCGCTCCCGTGAACACCCCTGGGCCTCCGTCAATCGCGGAAAATCCCGTGATTGCGGAGCCGGGTGAGACGCCGAGGGCACCCGTGATGACCGTGTTGCCGGTATTCGTGACGGTCGAGCCGCCCAACGCGCCGTAGCTTCCGGCGGTGCCCAGAGTTTGCGCGGAGGACGAGGTGGTCGTGAATAAAATCAAAGCCGTTGTCGCGATGGTGTAGAGGCTGAGGTGGCGGTGTTTCATAGGTTTTGTGGGTTCGGCTCCACTCACCATTGTAGGGCATCAGCATTCTGGCGCAGTGGGGTGTAACCCTACTTGGCGGACGTTTTGGGAGGATCCTTGTGCCGGAGTCCGGACGTCGGTGCGTGTGCATCAAAATCGCCCGGTAGGTTAGTGCCCCATATCGGGCGGGACGAGGGACGTGTATTTTCTCCCCGCAACTTATGAAAATTAAAAACCTGTCAGCCCTGCTTCTTCTCCTCACTGCCAGCCCTCTCGCGCTGCTCGCCTCGTCTGAAACCGATCGCAAGATCGAGGACGCTGCTAAGGCCTCCTACAATTACCGCACCGTCCTCGATGACCACGTGAAGGTGAAGGCCCGCGACGGCGTAGTCACCCTCACCGGCACCGTGCAGGATATGGACGACAAAAATCTCGCCGCCGACACCGTGGAAAATCTCCCCGGCGTCACCAGCGTGAAAAACGAAATCACCGTCAAGTCCACGTATCCCGAGCACTCGGACGCGTGGATGGCGCTCAAGATTCGCAGCCGCCTCCTCGTGAAGGGCAACGTCAGCGCCACCGCCACCACGGTCGCGGTGCAGGATGGCATCGTCACCCTCGGCGGCACGGCCGACAATCAGGCGCAAAAGGAACTCACGGAGATTTACGCCAAGGAAATCGACAATGTTAAGTCCGTGAAGAACGACATCGTCGTGAAGGCCAAACCCGCCGGCGAGACGATGGGCGAGAAGATCGACGACGCCTCCATCACCAGCCAGGTGAAATACGCGCTCCTCAGCCACAAGGCGACCAGCGCGCTGAAGACCAAGATCACCACCAACGACGGTGTCATCGTCATCACGGGCGAAGCCGCTTCCGATGCGGAAAAATCCCTCGTCACGAAACTCTCCGAGGGCGTCCGCGGCGTGAAGTCGGTCAGCAACAAAATGACCGTGAAGAGCTGAAGTTTCTTACCGCCGGCTGCGCTCTCGCGCCGGTTTTTCAAACTTATGCGGCCAACGTTTGTTAGCCGCATGTTTATCCGCCCAGAGCGGCCCCCCGATCTGAAATCATCACTCCCTCCATCGATGAACCAAGTTCTCTCCCTCGTGCATGCCGCACGCGCCTCCTCTGATCCGGCCTCCAGCCTCTATTCCGACCACATGCTCGCCGAATTGCTGTCCCTGCATGAGGAGATGCTCGCGCAAATGCGCCAGCAACGTTTCGGCGTCATCGGCACTGTGGATTTTCGAACATGCATCACGCAGCAGCATGAACGAGCCGCCGCGATGCTTCGCGCGCAGCTTGAGAGCAGTGCGCCTTTTTCCGGCCGCGCTGACGCCGTCACTGCGACGCACGAAGCCGGATCTGCGGCGGAAAATTCCTTCGCCCTGATGTTCGCCAAGGCGTGCGCGGCGTGAAGTCGGCGGGTCCCGTATCCATCCCTCGGGAAAAATTCATCGAATTTCTCATTATGCATCCAAAAATTAAAAATCGTCCCGCCGGCTCGAAAGCTTCCGCCGGTGCCGTCAAGCCGCTCGTGCTGCACGACGTGACGAACCCGTCCGCTTCAGCGAACGCCGCCTCGCGCCGTCGCGTAATTGCCACGCAACCCGCTTCCGGCACCGCGAACCACGCGCGCCATCATGTGTCCAAGTCCGCGCAGTCGTAACACCGCGTTACTCTTGCGCTGAACCGAATCCGGAAAAGACTTCCTCACGGGCTTGATGGAGAAACACGAAAAGATCGCCTGGATGCTCCGCGCCCAACTTGAAACCGAAAAAGAGGAAGCCGCTTAAAATCATTGGCAGAAAACTCGAAAATCAATAATTCAAAAACTCAAATCATGAACAAACCCATCTCCCTCGCGCTGCTCATCGGCGGCATCATTCTTATCATCTACGGCGTGAGCGCCTCCGATTCCGCCGCCTCCGGCTTCTCCCGTTTTTTCACCGGTTCTCCGACCGATAAAACCATGTGGCTGCTCATCGGAGGTGCGGTTGCCGCCGTCGTCGGTGCGTCCGGCCTGTTCCGCGGCTCGAAAGCCCCCTAACCGCGCCATCCCATGCTCAACTACGCCATTACCTTTCTACTGATCGCCCTGGTCGCGGGTATCCTCGGCTTCGGCGTCGTCGCCGGCACCGCCGCCTCCATCGCCAAGATCTGCTTCGTCATCTTTCTCGTGCTCTTCGTCGCGTCATTGTTGCGCGGCAAGAGAGCGTGATCGCTCCTCTTCATTTTCTCCCTCCACCCCGTTTATCTTCCCATGAAAAATAGCCACGATACCACCGCCCAGACACCCAAAGACCTCCTCAACGACCTGCACGCGCTGGTCGCCGAAGCCGAAAAAATGATGGGAGATTCCCTTTCGGAGCACACCGCCGACGCCGTCGGAGCCCTGCGCGAACGCTTCGACGCGGCGCAAGAGCGCATGGCCGATCTCTACGCGGGCGCGAAGAAAAAAGTTGTCGCCGGCGCGCAATACACCGACGACACCATTCGCGCGAATCCCTACCAGTCGCTCGCGGTTGCCGCGGGGGTGGGGCTGCTCGTCGGCGTGCTCCTCGGCCGCCGCTGCAGCAAATAATTCGTTTTCAGCCCATGGAACCGACTCCCCCTTCGTCCGCCGGCTTCATGGGCTCGTTACGGGCGCTGGGCGATGGTCTCATCGCCAGTTTGCACGACCGGCTCGAACTGTTTTCCGTCGAGCTGCAGGAAGAGAAATTTCGCCTGATCCAGATTTTCATTTGGATCAGCGCGGCGATTTTCACGGGCATGATGGCGATCACCTTCGCCAGCATCACGCTCGTTTATCTTTTCTGGGAAAGCGCTCGGATCGCCGTGCTCACCGGTCTCACCCTGCTCTATGCCGGGGCGTTGGTCGCGATCATCGTCGCCTTTCGCCGCCACCTCGCGCGCCAGCCCCGCCCGTTCGCAGCCACGCTGCAGGAAATCAACACCGACCGCTCGTGTATTCGCACGAAGAGTTGATCCGCCTCGCCGCGCACAAGGCCGTGCTCCGCCGCCGGATCGCCGGGCACCGCGTGCAATGCTCCCAAGCGCTGGCCGGCGCGGTGCAGCCGCTCGCGTGGTTGGATCGCGCGCTGGATCTCTGGCGGCGCATCTCGCCCGTGGCCAAGATCGCCGCCGTGCCGCTGGCCATGGTCGCGAAACGCCTGTTTTTCCCGCGCGCCAAACTGCTCGGTTCGCTGCTTCGCTGGGGGCCCCTCGCGCTCGGCGTGATCCGCAGTTTTAGCCGCCAGCGCCGATAGGCGGGGCACGTTCACATCGTGATGTGGCCGCGCTGCACTTTCCGTTTGCGCCTGCCCCTGAGTTGTCATTGTTTCCGATCGTGATGGACACGTCCAAGGTGCTCGGCAAAACCCTCGTCGCCTCCCCGGAGCGCGTGCAGGAAGCCGATGCCGATGTGAGTATCGTGCGCCAAGTCCAAGCCGGCGACGTCGCGGCCTTTGATAAGCTGATCCTGAAATATCGCGAACGCGTCCTCGGCATCATCTATCATATGACCTCCAATCGGGAGGACGCCGCCGACCTCACGCAGGACGCCTTCATCAAGACCTTCCAGTCGATTCATCGCTTTCAAGGCCAGTCATCGTTTTTCACCTGGCTCTACCGGATCGCGGTCAATTCGGCGCTCAGCCACCTCCGCAAACACCGCCTCCGGTCGTTCTTTAGCTTGGAAAAGATCGACAGCGAAGCGCCGGTTTCCCGCGAGATTATCGACGCGCTCACGGACAAAAACGGAGCGGACCGCGACACCTACGTCCACGAACTCCAGGAAAAATTGAACGAGGCGATGCAAAAACTGTCTATCAAGCATCGCACCGTGGTAACTTTATTCGAAATCGATGGCCTGAGCCATCAGGAGATAGCCGAAGTCATGGAAACTTCGGTCGGCACGGTGCGCTCGCGTCTGCATTATGCGAAGCAACTGCTGCAGGCCGAGCTCCAGCCCTACATGCGCCAATGAAGTCCGATCAGAAAAACCCGATCACCCTCGAAGATTTACTGCGATTGAAGCGCGCCGAGCGTCCGCCGGCGGAGTTCTGGCCCGAGTTCGAGCGCGAACTCCGCGCCAAACAGCTCGCCGCCCTCGTCACCCGCCGCCCTTGGTGGCGCACTCTCCCGCAACGAGCTTTCGCTGGCTTGGCCCGCTACCATCTGCCGCTCGGCGCCACCGCCGTGCTGGCCCTTACTTTTATCAGCGTCCGGGAATATCAAACCACCGCGCCCGAACGCGGTCTCGCTCCAAACTCTGGCGCTCCATCCGTGGCCGCGACGTCCGCGTCGGCTGAAACCGAAATCACGGCCGCCAACACCGGGGCCATCGTCTTGTCGCTGCCCGCCAGAGAGGAATTTGCCGCCGTGTCTACGCCGGTGGATGAGACGGCCAGCACCCAGACGGTCGGGGAGCGGGCGACTGAACCGCAAGCTCTTACCGGCGATGTGTCCGCGATGAACACGCTGGTGGGCGTGGCTGCCCCGGGTGAGCGTGATGAATTGGCCTCGGCCCGCTCGATCCCCGAGAATTTCACCGCCGTGCAAACGGAGGGACAGTTCAACCGCTCCTTGCTCGGCAATCAGCGTGGTTTTGAAACCCGGGTGATGCCGGCCCGCGCGGTCGATCCGCTCGCGCAAATGACGCCGCCCTCCCAAGCGCGCCGCTCCCGCTATCTCGGCAAGGCGCTCCCGGCCTCAGCCGCGACGACGCCTCCCGCCGGCCGTTCCAGCGAGCGTCTCGCCAACCGCCTCTCGGATGATCGACTCTACGAGTCGGTGAGTCGTTACGCCTTTGGGGGCGACAGGGTCAGCCTGATGGTGAAATTCTGAGCCCGCCACACGAGCGTCCCTTGGATGTTTGAACGTTTTTAAAAAGCCCCGCCTTCGCGGGGCTTTTTTTGCGGTTGAAATTGTAGAACCGACTGCTCGTCGATTGCCGTCCGACCGCAGGGATTGGATTCGGACGACGCCGGGGAAGCTCGCGTCCCCCCGGCTGCGGGCTTGTCGATCTGGCGAGGGAGGTTTTCGCTTCGGCGCATGGCTGTTTTTCAAGAGACGCTCACGCTCAACTCGCCCGGCGCGGGGACGCACGAGATCACCGCGGCCGTGGCGCGCGTGCTCACGCGCAGCAAAATAAAGGGCGGCGTGGTCACGGTCTTTTGCCAGCACACGAGCGCCAGCCTCGTCATTCTGGAGAACGCCGACCCGAGTGCGCGGCGTGACCTTGAGGCATGGTTCGACCGGCTCGTGCCCGAAAACGACCCGCATTTCGAGCACACGCTCGAAGGCCCCGACGACATGCCGAGCCACATCAAGATGGCGCTCACGCGCACGAGTGAGAGCGTGCCCTTCGCCGAGGGCCGCCTGCTGCTCGGCACGTGGCAGGGAATCTTCCTCTGGGAACACCGCCGCGCCGCCCAAACGAGGACGGTGATGGTGACGGTCGTGGGGGAGTAGCGCCGGGCCCATCGTCTCAGCTCCAGCGCCGTGCAAGCTCCCGCGCGGCCGAAGGCCAGTCGGGAAATCGAAACTCAAATCCGGCGGTCAGCAACCGGGCTGGGATGACGCGCCGACTTTTCAACACGAGCTCGGTTTCCGTGCGCATGAATATCGCACCCAATTCCAACAGCCATGCGGGAGCCGGCAAGCCGATGCGCACGCCGAGCGCCCGGCGGAGCTCGAGGAAAAATTCTTGATTGGGGAGTGGTTGGGGTGCGCACAAATTCACGGCGCCCGAGAGGTCGTCGCGCGCGATGAGGAAATTTACGGCGGCGATGAAATCATGCTCGTGAATCCACGACACGTATTGCCTGCCGTCGCCTTGGGGCCCGCTCAGCCAACGGTGAGTGAGCGTGGCCAGCACATCGAAGATGCCGCCGCGATCCGGGCTCATCGTCATGGCGGAACGCAGCGCGACTTTGCGCGTCTTGGGCGTGGACGCGGCGGCGAGCGCCTCTTCCCAAGCCAGACCAATCTCGACGCTCTTGCGCCACAACGCCGGTGCGCCGGGTTCGTGTCCGCCGATCAACCCCGAGGCTTCATCGTTGGGAGCGTCGTGGCGGTGGGCGTAGATCGTCGCGGTCGAGGCTTGCAGCCAGAGGCGCGGGGGATTCCGCGCGAGCGCGATGGCTTCGCCGACGACACGCGTGGAATCAACGCGCGAGCGCAGCATCGCGTCGAGATGGGCCGCCGTGTAGCGGCAGTTCACGCTGCGGCCGGCGAGGTTGATGACGACATCGGCGTGCTCGAATTCGGCGATCCACGGGCCGATGGTTCGCGCATCCCAGGCGACGTTGCGGACGAGGGGTGGATCCGCCGGTGCCACCGGCGGCTGGCGGCTGAGGATCGTGCTGGTGTGTCCGTCGCGCGCGAATGCCCGCGCGAGGAGTTGGCCAATCTGGCCCGAGCCGCCGGGCAGGACAATTTTCATGGGGGATCGGTTGACTACGGCTTGGCGGCGAGAGGCGGAGGCAGCATGGCGGGATTAAATTCTCCACCGGCGTGGGCGAGTCCCTTGCGCCGCATTTTATCGAAATTGAACATGTTGAAGAAATGCATGGCGCCGAGCACGAGCAGCACGATGCCGAGCTTGGTGCTGATAAACTCAAACGCCTCCTGCGCCGTCTGCGGCTTGTCACCGTAGCGCAGTGCGAAGCTGATGAAGCCGATGTTGATCAGATAAAATCCGACCACGAGGAGGTGGTTGACGGCGTCGGCCATCGCATCGTTGCCCCGAAAAGCCTGCACGAGAAAAAGGCGGCCGTTGCGATGCAGGGTGCGCGCGACCCAAGCGGTGAGGGCGACACTCACGAAGAGGTAGATCACGTAGCAGGTGACGGTGGTGTTCATTGTATTAATCGTTATTTCAGGCAAAACAGAAATATAGTTTAAAAAAAAACTCAGCCGACCAAACGGAAGATGGAGTCCCCGAGCTGGCTGAGGCGCTTCAGGTTTTTGGGCGAGAGCTTGGCGGCGCGCTCACCCCAAGAGTCCGCGAGTTCGAGGAACTCCAGCATGTCAGCGAGCCTTTTGCCGAGCTGCGGCATGTCGGCGGGCGGCTTGCCCTTGGCCTCGCTGGCGCAGGCGCGCAACACGCCGACGGTCGGCTCGAGTTCCCGGCGCTTGCGCTCGCGCAGGATGATGCGAAACAGCTCCCAGACATCTCCCGAGGTTTCAAAATGATCGCGCCGATCGCCCAAGGTGTGCGCAATCCGCACGAGACCCCAGGTCTGCAATTCCTTGAGGCCGGTGCTGACGTTGGAGCGGGCGATTTCCAGCGTCTCCGTAATCACGTCGGCCGGGAGCGGGCGGGCGGCGATGAAGAGCAACGCGTGAATCTGCGCCACCGAGCGGTTGATGCCCCAGCGCGCGCCCATCTCGCCCCAGTGAACGATGAACTTGTGGGCGGCGGCGGGGAGTTTCATGATTTCTGTTCAGACAGAAATAACAGGCATGTCGATCTTGATTTAGCGGAAGGGCGATTTTTGTCCGCGTGGGGGCCGGTCTGGCGGTGTCGAAACACACCCCGGCGCAGCGCGCTACCCCTCGCAAGGAGGGAATCAATCACTCGCGCGGAGACTCAGCCCGGCACGCAGATGCCGCAGGTGTTTACGAAGAAGTCGTTGCCCTTGTCGTCCACGAGGATGAAGGCGGGGAAATTTTCCACCTCGATTTTCCACACGGCCTCCATGCCGAGTTCGGGGTATTCGAGCACTTCCACTTTCCTGATGTTCTCCTTCGCCAGAATCGCGGCGGGGCCACCGATGCTGCCGAGGTAAAAACCGCCATGAGCCTTGCAGGCTTTCGTCACGGCTTGGCTGCGGTTGCCTTTCGCGAGCATCACCATCGAGCCGCCGAGCGCTTGGAAACCGTCCACGTAACTGTCCATGCGGCCCGCCGTCGTCGGGCCGAAGGAGCCGGAGGCGTAGCCGGTCGGAGTCTTCGCGGGGCCGGCATAGTAAACGGGGTGGTCTTTGAAATATTGCGGCAAGCCTTGGCCGGCATCGACGCGCTCCTGAAGTTTCGCGTGGGCGCTGTCGCGGGCGACGATCATCGGGCCGGTGAGCGAGACGCGCGTGGTGACGGGATATTTCGAGAGCTCGGCGAGGATGTCTTTCATCGGCCGGTTCAAGTTGATCTGCACGATCTGGTCATCCTTCAGCGTGCGTTGCGCGGCGGGAATGAAGCGGCCGGGGTTGGTCTCCATTTCCTCGAGAAAGATGCCATCCTTGGTGATCTTCGCCTTGATGTTGCGGTCGGCGCTGCACGAGACGCCCATGCCGACGGGGCAGCTCGCGCCGTGGCGGGGCAGGCGGATGACGCGCACATCGAGCGCGAAATATTTTCCGCCGAACTGCGCGCCGATTTTGCTGTTCTGCGCGATCTCCAGGATTTTCTTTTCCCATTCGAGATCGCGAAACGCGCGGCCGTGCTCGTTGCCGGTGGTGGGGAGGGCGTCGAGGTATTTGGTCGTGCCGAGCTTCAGGACTTTCATGCACGCTTCGGCGCTGGTGCCGCCGAGGACGAAGACGTGGTGATACGGCGGGCAGGCGCTGGTGCCGAGGTAGGCGAGCTTGTCGGTGACGAATTTTTCGAGGCTCTTTGGGTTCAACAGCGCCTTGGTTTCCTGATAGAGGAAAAGTTTGTTGGCGGAGCCGCCGCCCTTGGCGACGAAGAGAAACTCATACTTGTCGCCCTCGGTGGCGCTGAGGTCGATTTGCGCGGGGAGGTTGGTGCCGGTGTTGACCTCGCGCCAGAGGTCGAGCGGCGCGACCTGCGAATAGCGGAGATTTTCCTTCGTGTAGGCTTCGTAAACGCCGCGGCTCAGCCACTCGGCGTCATTCGCGCCGGTCCAGACTTGCTGGCCTTTTTTGCCGGCGATGCTGGCGGTGCCGGTGTCCTGGCACATCGGTAAAATCCCGCCGGCGGCGATCTCGGCGTTTTTCAGCAGAGTGAGGGCGACGTAGCGGTCGTTGGCGGAGGCGGCGGGGTCGTCGAGGATGGCGGCGACTTGGGCAAGGTGCTTTGGGCGGAGGAAAAACGAGCAATCGTGAAATGCCTGCTGCGCGAGATAGGCGAGGGCCTCGGGAGCAACCTTGAGAATTTCGCGGCCCTCGAAGCTGGCGGTGCTGACGCCGTCTTTCGTCAGGAAACGATAGTTGGTCTCGTCGGGGCCGAGGGGGAGTGGCTCCTGATAGAAAAAAGCGGGCGTGGGCATGGGCGAAAACGTGGCGCGAAGGGCTGGTTAGGGATAATCTGCCCTGCCTCAGCAGTCTTTCAACGGGCGGCCATCGCGCGCACGGTGGCTTCGAAGCGAGGCAGGTCGGCGAGCGTGGTGACTTCGCTGCGTTCGCGGCCCCAGCCGTGGGCGCCGGGCCAGGAGCCCTGCGTGAGGAAATTCTCGATGGCGGAATTCATGCCGGCGACGTTGAGATAATCCTTCTGCTCCTTCTCGTCGCGCTGGCCGGTGACGAAGGCGGGGGGAATCGGCAGGATGCGGCCGCTGGAAATATGGGCGAGGTCGTTCAACGCCACGAAGGGGCGCGAGTCGGCGAGTGTCGTCGAGGGTCGCGCGCTTTCGCCGCGGAGGTAGCGGTAGTAGTCGAGATGGTTTTCCTCGAGGGGATCGAAGGCGTCGGGCGTGCTGCGTTCGACGCGGCCGTCGCGCCAGCGAATCTCGATGTGTTTGCCGACGGCGTAGTGGATGGCGGCTTTTTCGCAGATGACGGTTTCGTGGTGGGTGGCGGGGCCGGCGCAGGCGTGGGAGAGCGCGAAGCGCATGTTGACGGAGGTGGCGGTGTCGGCTTCGACGAAAAACGTGTCGGCGCCCTCGATGGTGTGCGCGCGGTAGAGTTCGGCGCGCACGGCAGTGAGGCGGGCCCAACTGTAGAGTTCCGTCTCGCCGGCCCAGAAGAGCAGGTTGTGGACGAAGTGCGCCATCGCGTTGCCGAAGCAAGAGTCGAGCACGGGGCGGTCGTCGATGAGCAGGCGACCGGCCCAATCGTTGCGCTGGAAATAACTCGCGGGGCGCGCCCAGAGTGCGCTGAGGGTGGTGCCCGTGAGCGGGCCGAACTCGCCGGCGAGGAGACGCTCTTTCAACGCGAGACGCTGTTTCTCGATGATGAAGTTGAACCCAACGAGGGAGGATTTTCGCGCGCGCTGGTCGGCGGCGATCATGCGCTCGAGCTCGGCATGATCGAGGGTGGGCGGTTTTTCGAGATAGGTGGGGAGGCCGAGCGCGGTGGCGGCGGCGTGCATCTCAGCGTGGAGCTGGATGGGCGTGGGGATGACGAGCAGGTCGAGGTCGCGCGCGCAGGCATCGAGCATCGGGCGGTAGTCGTGGAAGACGCTCACGCCGCGCGCGGGAAAGCGCCAGGCTTGTTGCTCGGCGGTGAAGGCGGAGGCGCGGGGATCGCAGGTGCAGAGCAGCTTGGCGTGGCCACGTTCTTCCAGTTTCGCGACCGCATTGTGATGCGAGCCGGCGAAGCCACCCATGCCGATAATGCCGATGCGGATGGGAGGCTTCACACGATTTTGAGCTTGGGGAGATCCTGGCCGTCGATGAGGCCGACGGGCTTGCCGTGGTCGTCGATGACGATGAGGTCGTCGATCTTGTGGGCTTCGAACAGGCGCAGGGCATCGACTCCGAGGGCGTCGGCGGCGATGGTCTTGGGCGTGCGAGTCATGAAGTCGGCGGCGGGATGACGAAGAAAATCAGGACCGGTGAGCGCGCTGCGACGAAAATCGCCGTCGGTGAGGATGCCGGTGAGTTTGCCGGTGCGGGGGTGGACGAGGGCGATGCTGCCGCTCTTGGCCTTGGTCATGGCGAAGATGGCGTCTTGCAACGGCACGGTTTCCGGGGCGACGGGGAGGCGGTCGGCGGTGCGCATGATGTCGCGCACGCGGAGCAGGAGGACGCGGCCGAGGTTGCCGGCGGGATGGTATTTGGCGAAGTCATCGCGGGTGAGGCCGCGGGCTTCGAGGAGGACCATCGCGAGGGCGTCGCCGAGGGCGAGGGCGGCAGTGGTGCTGGCGGTGGGCGCGAGGGCGAGGGGGCAGGCTTCGCGGGGGACGCGGTAGAACAGGCGGTGGTCGGCGGCGTGGGCGAGGTCGGAGTCGGGATGGCCGGTGAAGGCGACGATTTTCAGGCCGAAGCGTTTCAGGAGCGGGAGGAGGCGCAGGATTTCGTCGGACTGGCCGCTGTTGCTCAGCAGGAGCGCGAGGTCGCCTTCGGCGCAGAGACCGAGGTCGCCGTGGAGGGCCTGGGTGGGATCGAGAAAACAGGAGGCGATGCCGGTGCTGTTGAAGGTGGCGGCGATCTTTTGCGCGATGGGGGCGGACTTGCCGACGCCGCTGAAGATGAGTTTGCCGCCGGCCGTGGCGGTGGCTTCGACGGCGCGGGCGGTGGAGACGAAATCAGCGCCGAGGGCCTTCGCGGTCGCGGTGAGGGCGTCGCTTTCCATGCGGAGGCAGCGGCGCGCGCGAGCGAGGGCGGATTTCGGGGCGAGGGCCATTTAGGATTTGAGTCTCGGAAACAGAGTTCGGAACTTACGAGCCGCATCTGACCGTTCAATCCCTTTCACCGTCCTCCATGTCTGTCCGCTCCACAACCACCTGCCTGCTGGCGCTCGGCGCCGGGGTGTTTTTGGCCGGCTGCGGCGGGGATAGTGGCGGGACGTTTGCCGCCGAGACGGACGACCCCGGCTACCGCGAAGGCCAGCAACTCGCCAAGCAGGGGCGAACGCAGGAGGCGCTTTCCTCCTATCTCAAGGTGATCGAGAAACGGGGCGACCAACGGGCGGCGGAGTCGCACTTGGAGGCCGGGATTATTTTTAGCCAGCACATCAAGGATCCGCTGGAGGCGATTCACCATTTCCGCAAATACCTCGAACAGCGGCCAAACTCTCCCCAGGCGCCGCACGTGCGCGGACAGATCGACGCCGCGAAACGCGAATTCGTGAGCACGATCCCCGGGCCGCAGGCTTCCGACAGCCAGGTGGCGCGGCTCGACGGCTATACGCGGCTCGATAGTTTGCAGCGGGAAAACGAGCAGCTCAAGGCGCAGTTGCTCGAGTTGCGCGGCGGCAGCGATATGATCCGCCCGATGAACACGGTGCGCGCCCCCATCGGCGAGGCGGCGGAGACGAAGCCCGCGGCAACCGCGATCGCGCCGGTGGAAGAAGTGTCGCCCATCACGCTCGCCCCGATGCTGCCGCGCGAAACGGAATCGCCGGTGGTGCAGGTCGTGCCGCCTCCGGCCAACGGCCCGCGCCCCACGGTCGGCAAACCCACCGCGCCGGCGGCGGCGAGCGGCCGGCGGCACACGGTCGCGCCGAAGGAGACGCTCTACGGCATCGCCGCGAAATACTACGGCACTGCGACGAACGCGAAGGTGCAGGAAATCATGCAGGCCAACCGCGATTTGCTTCCGACTTCGAGTGCGTTGAAGCCGGGGATGGTGCTGAAAATTCCTTAAGTATCCCAGGGAGGACGGGCGCCCTCACGCGTCTCGCGGGGTGAGGGCACCCCGCCTCCAAATTTTCCCGCCATGCCCCTGACTTCGCGTCGCACTTCCGTCTTCACCGAATCCCTCATCCGCGAGATGTCGCGCGTCGCCGCGCGGCACGGCGCGATCAATCTCTCGCAGGGTTTTCCTGACTGGGATCCGCCCGCCGCGCTCGTGCAGGCGGCGAAGGATGCGATGGATGCGGGACGTCATCAATATGCCGTGACGTGGGGCGCGCCGGAATTGCGCGCGGCGCTGGGCGCGAAACTCACGCGTTTCATGGGCGTGCCAGTCGACGCCGAGCGCGAACTCGTCGTCACGTGCGGCGCCACCGAGGCGATGATGGTGGCGATGATGACGGTCTGCGATCCGGGCGACCAAGTTGGGCTCTTCTCGCCGTTTTACGAAAACTACAACGCAGATGCCATTCTCACGGGCGCGCGGGCGGTGCACGTGCCCCTGCATCCGCCGCACTACCGCTTCGATCCGGCGGAGCTGCGCGCGGCGTTTGCGGGCGGCTTGAAAGCTTTTGTGCTCTGCAACCCGTCGAACCCGTGCGGCCGGGTCTTCACGCGCGAGGAGTTGCTGCAAATCGCGGCGCTCGCGGAGGAGTTCGATGTGTGGGTACTTACCGACGAGGTGTATGAGCACATCGTGTTCGACGGGCGGAAACACGTCTACTTCGCGACGCTGCCCGGGATGGTGAAGCGCACGCTGATGTGCTCCTCGCTCTCGAAAACTTTTTCCATCACCGGCTGGCGTCTCGGCTACGTCCACGCGGCCCCGGAAGTGATCGCGCAGGCGCGGAAGGTTCATGATTTCCTCACCGTGGGCGCGGCGGCGCCGCTGCAACACGCGGTGGTGACGGCGCTGAATTTTCCCGCGAGCTACTACGACGGGCTCGCGGCCGAGTATGCGGCGTCGCGCGAGGTGCTGCTGGGGTATCTCGACCGGACGGGGCTGAGTTATACGCGGCCCGAGGGCGCGTATTTCGTGATGCTCGACATCTCGCCGTTTGGCTACGCGAGCGACGTGGAATTCGCGCACTGGATGACGAAGGAGATCGGCGTGGCGCCGGTGCCGGGCTCGAGTTTTTTTGCGAATGGCGAGAACCGCTATGTGCGGCTGAACTTCGCGAAGAAACCCGCGACGCTCCACGCGGCGGGCGAGCGGCTGCTCAAGCTCCGGCGCGGCTGACGGTGAAAGCGCGAGGCTTTAGCCCGCGTTCAAGGCGGATGGGCGGGCGATGGATTTCGGACGCTCACGGAAGCCCCGCGCAACCTCGGGCTTGCCGCCGCGGGCGGGCGCGGGGATTTTTTCAGTGCCGCGGGGGCCGGATTCGCCGGCTGATTCCCGCTGGCTGGCGCCGACCAGCTCGTTGAGGGTTTGCACGCTGTGGCTGAGGGTCGCGACCTGCGATTGCAGTTGCTCGGCGGTGCCGGCCGTCTCGCCGGCCACTTCGGCCGTGGCGCGGGAGACGGTCTGCTGGGTGCTCACGGCCTGGTTGGCCTGTTCGATCTCCTCGCTCTGCTGTCCGTGGTTTCGACTGATCTCGGCGATGATGGCGCCGACTTCCCCGACGTGGGTGGAAATCTCGTCGAAGACCCGGCTGACGTGGCTGGATTTATCCACGGCGAGGTTGGCGTGCAGGGTGGATTCGTCGATGAGGGCGTTGGTCTCATCGGCGGCGGCGGCGCACTGGTGGGCGAGCCGGCGGACTTCCTCGGCGACGACGGAGAAACCCGCGCCGGCCTCACCGGCGCGCGCGGCCTCGATGGCGGCGTTGAGCGCGAGGATGTTGGTTTGGAAGGAGAGCTCGTTGATGCGGGAAACGATCTTGGTGATCTTGCGGCTGGATTCGCCGATGGAATCCATGGCGGCGCCGAGTTCCTGGATCGCGCCGCGGCCGCTGTCGACGGAGGCGTTGGCATTGCGCGCGAGGTCGTCGGCGTGGTGCGTGTGCTCGTTGTTGCGGCGGGCGGTCTCGCCGATCTCCTTGAACGCGCCGCCGATCTGGGCGAGCGCGGCGGCATAGCTGGAGGCGTTGGAGGCGATCTGCGCACTGGCGCCGGCGGTCTGCGTGGTGGCGGAGCGCACGTCGCCGGCGGCGCGGCTGATCTCGTCGGCGATGGTGGCGATGCGGTGTTTCAGGGCGCTGGCGACGACGAGGTTGATAACGAGGCTGAGGATGATCGCCGCGACGATGGTGCCGCCCACGCCGAGGGCGAGGGCGCGCTGGGCGAGGAACATGTTTTTCAATTCTTCCTTTGAGAGCACGAAGCCGCGGTCGATCGTTTGCGTGAAAAAATCGCGGCGTTTCGCCATGAGCCCGTCGAGGGTGATCTCGCGGTAGGGAAAGTCGGGGAAGGGCGCATCTTCCCGGAAGGCGGACGAGAGGTCGGCGAGATATTTGAAATACGCGACGGAGGCGGGATCGAACTTCAGGACGCCGTCGAAATACGCCCGCAGGGAGGGAAAGAAACGGCGCAGGTAGGTTTCGCTTTCGGTGAGGGCGAAATATTGTTTCCGGATGATGAGGAAGTCGTCGCTTCGCAGGTCATAGCCCGCGCCCGACAAGGTGAAGAGGCCGGCAATCATGGCGTCCTGCTCGCGCATTTTGTTCACCGTGTAGAGGCCGTCGTAGAAACTGAGGGCCTCGGGATTTTTCAGGAGTTTGCGATGGATCTCGGCGACTTGGAGGGCGCCAAAGGGGAGGCGCGAGTAGGCGGCCATGGTCTTGGCCACGTTGAGGTTTCCGGCCAGCGCCTCGCGCCGCGTGTCCGGGAGCGTGGCGAGGACCTCGTTAAAAACGCCGATGCTTTCCCGGAAGGAGGCGCCATCGGTGGAGGTCTCCAGCCGCCTGAGCCAGAGGCGGCCGTCCACGAGCGCGCGGTCAGTCTCGGCGACCTGTTGTTTGAACGAGGCCGTGCGCGTAGGGATCTCCAGGGGCCAGGCCCCGAATTGCAGCGCGATCAGGCGCTCGGCCTGCACGGCGCGGGAGAGCCGTTCGATGGCGTGCTGGCTGTCGGCATAGTCCGCGAACACGCGTTGGTCGGCGACCACCGTGCGATATTCCCGGGCGACGCGTTGCAAAAAAACGCCACCGACGCCGACCAACCCGAGGAGGGGAACGGCGCTGAGGAGCACGAGTTTTTGGTGAAAAGTAAGCTTGGAAAGATACTTCCGCATACGGGCGTGCTTCTTATCGACTCATACGGGCATTTTATAAGGGTTGGCTCGCGAAAACCCCTGATGCCGGCCCGCCCCGGTGCGACGGCTTCGGCGGGATGGGCCGACCACTCGCGAAAGTGTAGCGACTGAGGCGTTTCAGCCGGTGAGGGCGTGGCGCAGGGCCCGGGTTTCCGCGAGCAATGCCTGCGCTGCGGTCACGGTGTCAGATGCCGCGGGCGAGGGCGCGGCTGGCCCCGGGGCGGAGTGGGAGGCGGTGGAATGGCGGTGATCCTCGGGATCACCCAAGCCGGCGGCCCGAAACTGGCGCAGGCGCTCGAGAATCAGGTCGCGAATTTCCGGGGCGTTGTCCACGCCGTGAAACACGCCCGTATGCAGCGAGTGATCGACCCCGGGACGTTGACCCGAGCCCGAACCTCCACCCGCGGATTGCACTCGGACATCGGCGACGCGGAGGAGCCGTTGCACGGGCCCTTGGGTAACGACGACCTGCTGGAGGTTGGCGAAACTCATCGTCGCCTCCTGCACGTTCAGCAGGCCCGTGCGAATGCGGAGGCTGCGATCGGTGACGATATACCAGCGCAATTCGTATTCCAGCCGCAGGGCGGTGTAGCTGAACAACAGTTGGGCGAGAAACGCCGCGCAGCTTCCGACTTCGAGGATCGTGAGCACCGGAAACACCCAGTTCGGAAGAGCGGAGTTCACTCGCTGTTCAAGGTTGCGGCGCGGTGCTTTCGGGCGCGGCGAAGCGGATTTTTCACTGGGCGGAGCGCTTGGCGCAGCCGCTTGCGAGGAAGAGGGCGGCGGGTTCTGCGCCGCGAGGTCGCGCTTGAGCCAGAGGAGAAACCCGAACGAAACGAGCAGCACCCCGAGAGCAAGGAACTGGCTGAGCGCCCAGCCGGCGAGACGCAGCTTGTAGAGATTTTCCCCGGCGCGAAACACCCGCACCGAGCCCGGCGCGCCCGCCGGCGGAGACGGTTCGTGCGGCACGCGCGCACAGCGGAGCACCAGTGAACGGAGTCGCTCAAACATGGTCGGCGGCCCCGGGAGTTTTTCGCGCCGGGAGGGCGAGGCGAATCTCGCGCAGCTCGCGGGCGACCTCGCGGAGCGTGGCGGCCAGCTCGACGTCGCCCTCGGAGGCGGCGGCGCGGGGAGCGGTGGCGGCGGGCGCGTGGTCTTTCACGCCGCGCATTTTCGAGTAGAGAAAATCACGGACCGCCTCGAACTCCTTGAGACCTTCGAGCGTGAGTTCGGCGGAGGAGCTGCCGCTCGCGGTTTGGACAAGGACCTTGGCGAGGCCGAGCCAGCGCTCGACGAGATTGGAGCGGAGGTGAATGTCCTGAATGCGGGCGTAGTTGATGATGATCTCGCGGCGAAAGAGAATGCCCCAGCTCATCGAGATGCCCTCGTCGGTGAACTTGTAGCGCATCGTGTGGTAGCGAAACCACGCCGGCAGGATGAAAATCGGCAACAACGGAAAAATCGGGAGCAGCGAGAGCCAGTAGTAAGTCCACAGGCTGCGGTGCGGCCGCTCGATGGCGAGAATCGCGGCGTCGGCAGGACTGGGGTTCATACCGTGATCAAACGGTGCGACCGCGTCCGCTCGCAAGCGCGGAGCGGATGGAAGCGGGGCGCATTTTTCTATAACGCGCCGATGGCTTCGTCGAGAACGGCGAGGAGGAAATCGGCGTCGACGAGCGTGATGTTCATCGGCGGGGCGAAGCGGATCGTCTGGCCCCAGAGTCCGCCCTTGCCGAGGAGCAGGCCGAGTTCGCGCGCGTTTTCGACGACTTGCGCACAGATTTCCTTGGCGGGTTCTTTCGTCGCGCGGTCTTTCACGAACTCGATGCCGAGCATCAGGCCTTTGCCGCGGACGTCGCCGATGACGGGATATTTCACTTTTAGTTTTTCGAGGCCGGCGAGGATGTAGGCGCCGAGTTTCAGGCAGTTGGCTTGGAGATTTTCCTGGTCGATGACTTCGAGCACGGCCTTGCCGATGGCGCTGACGACGGGGTTTCCACCGAAGGTGTTGAAGTGAACTTTCTGCGCCATCACGGCGGCGATCTTCGGCGTGGTGACGACGGCGCCGAGGGGCGCGCCGTTGCCGATGCCTTTCGCAAGCGTGACGATGTCGGGGATGACGCCCTGCGTTTCGAAGCCCCAGTAGTGCGTGCCGGTGCGGCCGAAGCCGGTCTGCACTTCGTCGGCGATGCAGACGCCGCCGGCGGCGCGCACGTGCTCGTAGGTGTGCTTGAGATAATTTTCGGGAAACACGACGAAGCCGCCCACGCCCTGAATCGACTCGGCGATGAAGCCGGCGATCTTGCCCGACGTGGTGTAGTCGATGACCTGCTTCACGTCGTCGGCGTATTTCCGGCCCGCGTCAGCATCGTCGTAGCCGAACGTGCCGCGATACGGGTAAGGCGCGATCGCGTGATGCACGCCAAACGAGTGGGGGACGTTGAATTTCCAATTGCTGTGCGCGGTGACGCCCATGCCGGAGGCGTTGCCGCCGTGGTAGGCGTTGCGCAGCGCGATCATGTCGTAGTTGCCCGTGTAGAGCCGGGCCATCATGAGCGCCAGGTCGTTGGCCTCGGAGCCGGAGTTGACGAAGTAGACGCACTTCAAATCGCCGGGAAATTTCGAGGCGAGTTTTTCGGCGTAGAGGGCGATGTTCGGCTGGAGATAGATCGTGGTGGAGTGCTGGAGGAGTGCGTTTTGTTGATTCGCGGCGGCGACGACGTGCGGATGGCAGTGGCCGACGCTGACGGTCACGATGCCGCCGAGACCGTCGAGGTAGCGTTTGCCGGTGTCGTCCCAGACATACTGCATTTTCCCCTCCACGATCATGATCGGCTGCTTGTAGTAGAGGAAGAGGCCGGGGTTGAGATACTGCTTCCGCAGCGCGAGCACGGCGGCGGCGGAAGGGCCGGTGTAGGGCTGCGGTTGATGCGGGGTGGGCGGGAGAGGGATGGTTTTCATGGGGGAGGAAGTGTCTCGCGAAGAAAACGAAGGGGACGAAGGAAAACGAACCTTCGCGTCCCTTCGTTTCCTTCGCGAGACATAGGTTTTTCAGGAACTGGGTGCGAGTTTGCGGAGGACGAGATAGACGGCGAACGCCAGGCCGAAGCCGACGAACCACGCGTAATTGTAGAGCGAGAGGAAGAGCGGCGCGACGTGCGCGGCGTCGATGAGTTTTACCGTGGCGAGAAAACCGGGGAGGCTGGGTAGCGCGCCGGCGAGCAGCGCGATCACGGCGACCCAGCTCGTGCCGCCGGAGTAGCGATACTCGCCCTCGGCGGAGTAGAGCGCGGGGACGTCGAGGATCTTTTTCCGGTAAACGAAATAATCGGCGATCATGATGCCGCCGATGGGGCCGAGGAGCGCGCTGTAGCCG
>JANYBX010000432.1 GCA_025360615.1 Opitutia bacterium | reverse complement strand
GGCCGCCGGCTGCTCGATGTGTCTCGCGATGAATCCCGACAAACTCATCGGCGATCAGCTCTGCGCGAGTTCGTCGAATCGCAACTTCAAGGGCCGCCAGGGCTCCACCACCGGCCGCACGATCCTCATGAGCCCGCTCATGGTCGCCGCCGCCGCGGTCACGGGCGAAGTCGCCGATGCACGCGAAGTCTTCGCTCTAAATAATTAAAAACCAAAAACTGAAAACCAGAGGGAACGCTAATCTGCGCTAATGGGCGCTAATGCCGGAAAAAATCAGCGACGATCAGCGCAGATTAGCGTTCCCAAAAAAAATCCTTCCCATGGCTCTCGCAAAAATCACTTCCATCTCCGGTCGCGGCGCGTCCGTCCCAGGCAACGATATCGACACCGATCGCATCATCCCGGCGCGCTTCATGAAGTGCGTGACGTTCGACGGGCTCGGCGAGTTTCTCTTCTACGACGTGCGCAAAAACGCCGACGGCTCCGACAAGCCGCATCCGCTCAACGAAGCGCGTTTCAAAGGCGCGACGATTCTGCTCTCGGGGGCGAATTTCGGGTGCGGCTCGTCGCGTGAGCACGCGCCGCAGGCGATCCAGAAATACGGGTTTCGCGCGATCATCGCCGAAGGCTACGCGGAGATTTTCTTCGGCAATTCGACGACACTAGGCATTCCCTGCGTGACAGCCTCGCGCGAGGACATCGCCAAGATTGGCGCCTCGATCGAGGCGAATCCCCAGATGGAGATCGTCATCGACGTGACGAATCAGGAAGTGCGTTTCGGCGGGCAAACCATCAAGGGCGCGATTCGCGAGAGTGCCCGCGATGCGCTCATCAACGGGCGTTGGGATGCGATCGGGGAACTCATTGACGGGTTGCCGGCGATGAAGGCGACGGCGACCAAGCTGCCTTATCTGGCGGCGTGAAGTGCCTGACTGAGGCAGGGGCGGTTGGGGATAACCGGCCTACCGTCATGCCTGCCCGGCGGGATTTGACGGCGGGAGGAAAAGCACGCTTGCTGATTTTTTCTGAACATTTGAGCCGCGTCGGCGTCTCTTTCAACTTACACCCACATGCTTTTTGCCTCCATTGATATTATCCGGATCGTTCGCGAAGCCGGCTGGCTGAACATTCCTCTCCTGATCTGTTCGCTGGTCGCGGCGTTTATCATCGTCGAGCGATTGGTGGCGTTGCGCCGCTCGGCGGTGATTCCCGAGCATCTCGCCGAGGCGGTCATCGAGGGGCGTCCACCCTCCGGGGACAAGCGTTCCGCGCTTGGGAGAATTTTGGAGTTTGCTTCAAGGCACAGCGGAGATGTCGATGCCACGAAGGCTTACGCCCGGCTGGAAGTGATCAAGATGGAGCGCGGGGTGAGCTATCTCGACACGATCTACGCGGCGGCGCCGCTCATCGGGCTGATCGGGACGGTGACGGGTTTGCTCGGGGCGTTTTCGGTGGTTGATCCACTCACGCGGATGCCCGATCCGGTGCAGTTCACGGAGAGCGTGGGCTATGCGCTGTCGGCGACGGTGCTCGGTCTTTGCATCGCGTTGCCGGCGCTGATCGGCAGCGGGCATTTGCAACGCGTGATCGACAAGCACGCGGCGCAACTTGACGTGCTGCTGGAGCGCGTGCTCGCGCGTCAGGCGCTGGATGGAGCGGCCTCGGTGAAGAAGCCATGAGCCTGATGACGCGCCGCGTGCGCAAACGGCCTGAGCTGCCCCTGGTCCCGCTGATCGACGTGCTCGTGATGCTCGTGCTTTTCGCCTACGTGACGATGCAGGCGCGCTCGGGCGCGACGCTGAACATCACGCTACCGAAGGTGGAGACCGCCGGTAAAAACGAATTTCGCGGCACCGTGACCATCGCGATCGACAAGGCGGGAGAAGTTTCCTTCAACGGCAAAACCGTGAGCGACGAGCAGCTCATGGGCCTCCTGCGCGAGGTGCACAACGTGGACAAGGACATCCCGGTGCTGATCAAGGCCGACGAGACGACGCAGCTCAAGAAGCTGGCGTTCGTGATGGATGCGTGCCGCAAGACGGGCCTGCACAAATTCAGTTTGCAGGCGCGGTGAGGGGCGGAAGTAGCGAGTAGCGAGTAGTGGGTAGCGAGCATACTCGCGGGCTTTGGCTGAGTGGGTGCGCGGAGACTTTTCCGAGGATTTTTCTACTCGCTAGTCGCTACCCGCTACTCGCTACGATCCGGGCTCATGAAAATCCTCATCACCGGCGTTACGCGCGGG
>JANYBX010000261.1 GCA_025360615.1 Opitutia bacterium | reverse complement strand
CTACACTGAGCGCAAAAATCCCCACGCCGCCCTCGCCGCCTTCCGCGCCTCCGGCCTCGGAGGCCGCCAAGCCGCGCTCGTGGTGAAAGTCCAAAACGCCGCCGCCAACCCCGCGGAATTCTCCGCCCTGCAATCCGCCGTCGCCGATCTTCCGGGCACGATCTTCATCACCGAGACGCTCCCGCGTGAAGGCATCTACGCACTCGAGGCGGCCTGCGATGCTTTCGTTTCACTGCACCGTTCGGAAGGTTTCGGCCTCGCCGTCGCCGAGTGCATGTTCCTCGGCAAACCCGTCATCTCCACGGATTGGTCCGGCACCGCGGAATTCGTCCACGCCGACAACGGCTGTCCCGTCCGCGCCCCGCTCGTCACGCTGGAAAAAAACCACGGCCCGTACGCGAAAGGCCAGCGCTGGGCTGAGCCCGACATCGCGCACGCCGCCGAACACATGCGCCGGCTTTTCGCCGATCCCGCCCTCGCCGCCCGGCTCGGCGCCGCCGCGCGAGCGACGATGGAGACGCACTACGCGCCCGCCGTCATCGGCGCCCGCTACCGCCGCCGCCTCGAAGCCATCGCAGGATTCTGACGGGCACTGTTTCCGAACTATTGGCGGAATGTTCAATCCGCGTAAATCCCGCAATCCGTGTTTCATTCCTCCCGCTTCCAATTCTAGGTTCCGCCGATGTCCGCCCGTTACCCCGCTCCCGCTCTGATCGCCTTCGCTCGCGCGCTCCTCGAAAAATCCGGCCTCGACGGTGACAAGGCACAGACCGTCGCGGAGATTCTCGTCGAGGGAGATTTGCTCGGACACCAAACGCACGGCCTGCAACTCCTTCCCGGCTACCTCGCCGATCTGGAAAAAGGAGGGATGACCAAGACCGGTGAACCCCGCGTCATCGCCGATTTTTCCGCCGCCATCACGTGGGACGGCCTGCGCCTCCCTGGCCCGTGGCTCACCGTGCGCGCCATCGACCTCGCCATGGCCCGCGCGAAAATGAACGGCACCTGCACCGTCGTCATTCGCCGCAGCCATCACATCGCGTGTCTCGCCGCCTACCTCAAACGCGTTGCCGATCTCGGCTATTTTATTATCCTCACCTGCTCCGATCCCACGGTGCAAAGCGTCGCGCCCCACGGCGGACGTCGTGCCGTCATGACGCCCAACCCCATCGCCGCCGCTTGGCCGACCCACGGCGACCCCGTCATCCTCGACGTCTCGATGTCGATCACGACTAATGGACTCAGCAACCGCCTCCACCAAGAGGGCAAAAAATTTCCCGGCCCATGGGCCGTGGACAACCGCGGCGAAATCTCCGACGACCCCGCCGTGCTTTTCTCCGCTCCGGCCGGTGCGCTTCTCCCCAGCGGCGGCGCCGACCACGGCCACAAAGGCTACGCCCTCGGCCTGCTCGTCGAGACCCTCACCGGCGCCCTCGCCGGCCATGGCCGCGCCGATCCCAAGGAAGGCTGGACCTCCACCACCTGCGTCCAAGTCTTCCACCCCGCACTCTTCGGCGGACAGGACGATTTTCTCCGCCAAACGGAATGGCTTGCGACCGCCTGCCGCGAAACCTCGCCCCGCGCCGGTTTCGAACGCGTCCGTCTCCCCGGTGAATCCGGCCTCCGCCGCCGCGAGGCCCAGCTCGCTCACGGGGTGGAACTCTATCCGGGCATCATGCCCGCCCTCATTCCTTGGGCCGCCAAATTCGGTGTCGCTCCCGTCGCAGCCGTCTCATGAGCGCATCAAGTTCTCCCGTCCCGGTATTCCCTCTCTAATATCGTTCCTTCCATGCACGCCCTCCGCCTCTTCTTTGTCGCCGTGACTTTCGCCGTGGCTTCGCTTCACGCCACCAGCGTCCGCCCGCCCACGTTTCCACAACTCGTCGCCCGCGCCGAATTCGTCGCCGAGACCACCGTCAAATCCCAGCGCAGCGAAATCGTTCGCACCGGCACCGACCGCGCCATCGTCACGACCGTCACGTTCACCACGCTCACGGCGATCAACGGCCCCGTCCCCACCGAATTCTCCCTCGAGTTCATGGGAGGCACCGTCGGCGAGGAAGCGATGGAAGTGGAGGGCATGCCGCAATTCGCCATCGGCCAGCGCGACGTGATCTTCGTGGAGAAACGCGCCGGCCAGCTTTGCCCTCTCGTCACCCTCGGCTATGGCCGCTACCGCGTTTATACCGACGCCACCTCGGCCACCCCGCTCATCGCCCGCGACAACGGCGTGCCGCTCGAAGACATCGCCGAGGTGAATCTTCCGATGCCCGAAAGCGCCGCTCTCTCCTCCGCCCTCGCCCGCCAAAAACGCCGCCCGCTCACCCTCGCCGCCTTCACCGCCCGTATCCGCGAAACCGCCACCGAGATCGCCGTGCCCCACTTGCCCTGAACCCATGCGCCCCCTCCTCGCGCTCTCGCTCACCCTCGTCGCGCTCGCGCGGCCCCTCGCCGCTTTCGTGCAGCTAAATCCCCCCTCCGTCTGGCCCGATGGCGATATCACCATGCACCTCCAGCTCGGCCCCGCGACCTCCCCGCTCACCGACGGCGCCGCCTCGTGGGACGCCGCCGCCAAAGCCGCGCTCAACGCCTGGAACCCATCGATGGAGCGCGTGAAATTTGTCTCCGTGCCCAACAGCGGTGCCGCCGTCGGCGATGGCAACGGCGTCAACAACGTCATCTTTTCCTCCACGATTTATGCGCGTGCCTACGGCGATGGTGTCCTCGCCGTCACCACTCACTGGCGCAACGGCAGTCGTCGCACCGAGGCCGACGTGCTCTTCAATACCAAATACACGTGGGACTCCTATCGCGGTCCCCTCCGCACCGGTGCCAACACCGCCGAATTCACCCGCGTCGCCATCCACGAATTCGGCCACGCCCTCGGCCTCGGCCACCCCGATCAAGATGGCCAAGCCGTCTCCGCGATCATGAATAGCTCCGTCAGCAACCTCGACGGCCTTCAACCCGACGACACTAACGGCGCACGTTTCATCTACGTGAATCGCACCGGCCTCGAGACGCCCACCTTTCTCATTCCTCTCGTCGGCACCAGCGTCGTCGCCGGCGCCAACATCGAGCTGAGCGTCACCGTCACCGGCACCCCGCCCTTCATCTACACGTGGACGAAAGACCGCATCAGGCAGGTCAACCAATCCGCGAAACTCACCCTCGCCAACGCGCAAACCGGTGCCGCCGGCACTTACGCCGTCACGGTCACGAATCCCGCCGGCTCCGCCGTGAGCGAGGCCATCGTCAAAATCACCACCTTCACCGCCGTGCCGTCCATCGTCACCCAGCCCGCCAACGTCACTGCGAAAACCGGCTTCAACGCCACCCTCTCCGTCAGCGCCGACGGCACCGCGCCCCTCCGTTTCCAGTGGTTTAAAAACGGCGTCGCCTACGGTCCCTCCAGCGAATCCGACTCGCTCAACCTCTCCTCCGTGCAACCCGCCGATGCCGGCACCTACTTCGTCACGGTCACGAATTCCGCCGGCGCTGTCACCAGCTCCGCGGCCACGCTCACGATCACGGCCGCGTCCACCGCGCCCGTCTTCACTCTCCAGCCCGTTTCGCAAACCGCCGCCTTCGACAGCACCGTCGTGTTCAATGCCGCCGTCAGCGGCACCCCGCAGTCCCTGCGCTGGCAACTCAACGGCTCGCCGCTCGCCGCCGCGACCTCGCCCACCCTCGTCCTCAAACGCGTCACCGCCACCGACGCCGGCGTCTACACTTGCGTCGCCTTCAATCAAACCGGCGCCCAGCCCGCCACCGTTACGAGCTCGCCTGCGACCCTCACGATTTCATCCACCGCCGACATCGGCCGCCTCATCAACCTCTCCATCCTCACCGATGTCACCGCCGCCACTCCGCTTTTCACCGTCGGCACGGTCATCAAGACCAATGCCCCCAGCGGCAGCAAACCCCTCCTCATTCGCGCCGCCGGACCGGCCCTGATTCCGCTCGGTGTCCCCGGCACGCTCGCCGATCCCAAACTCGAAATTTTCTCCGGCTCCACGAGCATCGCCGCCAACGACAACTGGGGCACCGAGTCCAACCTCGCCGCCGTTTTCACCCAAGTCGGCGCGTTCCCCTATCCGTCACCCACCTCGAAAGACGCCGCCACCTTCTACACCGCCACCACGCCCCCCGGCAGCTACACGATCCAAGTCAGCGGCGTCGGCGGATCCACCGGCACCGTCATCGCCGAACTCTACGACACCACTCCCGCGGCCACTTTCAACGCCTCCACCGCGCGCCTCATCAACGTCTCCGTCCGCAAACAAATCCCCGCCGGCGCGATTCTCACCGCGGGCTTTGTCATCGGCGGGCAGACCTCGCGCACCGTGCTCATCCGCGTGATCGGCCCCGCCCTGTCCGCCTTCGGTATCACCACGGCCCTCACCGATCCGCGCCTCGCTCTCTTCAACAACAACTCCGTCCAGATCGCCGAGAATGACAATTGGGGCGGCGACGCGCAGCTCACCTCAACGAGCGCCACCGTGGGCGCATTCCCTCTTACCGATCTCGCGGGCAAGGATGCCGTCCTCCTCATCATGCTCGCCCCCGGCAGCTACACCGTCCAAGCCACCGGCGCCCCCGGCCGCGGCGGCGAAGCGCTCATCGAAGTTTACGAAGTCCCGTAAATTCCGCCGCGCTGCTCACGGCAGCCACGGGAATTTCCGCGCCGCCGGTTTCCGTTTCTCGCGCTGCGCCGAGTGAAATTCCTTCGCCTCTTCGCTCATGTAGTAAAGCAGCGTCGCGTTGCCCGCCAGTTCCTGGATGCCCGACTGCCCGTCCAGCTCGGCATTAAACGCGCTCTTCAGGCAGCGGATCGCCAGCGGGCTGTGTTCCAAAACCTGATTCGCCCATTTCACGCCTTCATTTTCCAACTCGGCCACGGGCACCACGGTATTCACGAGGCCCATGGCCAGCGCCTCCTTCGCATCGTATTGCCGGCAGAGAAACCAAATCTCCCGCGCCTTCTTTTGTCCGACGATGCGCGCCAGATAGCTTGAGCCAAAGCCGCCGTCGAAGCTCCCCATCTTCGGACCGACTTGCCCAAAAATGCCGTTGTCCGCCGCGATGGTGAGGTCGCAGACAAGGTGCAGCACGTGGCCGCCGCCGATGGCGTAGCCCGCCACAAGCGCGATCACGACCTTCGGCATCGAGCGAATCAGTTTTTGCAGATCGAGCACGTTGAGCCGCGGCACGCCATCGCCACCGACATAGCCCGCCGGACCGCGCACGCTCTGGTCACCGCCCGCGCAAAACGCATATTTTCCATCCGTGTGCGGACCCGCGCCGGTCAGCAGCACCACGCCGATCTTGGGATCTTCCCGCGCATCGATGAATGCGTCGTGCATCTCCATGATCGTCTCCGGGCGAAACGCATTCCGCTTCGCCGGCCGGTTGATCGTCACTTTCGCGATGCCGTCGGCCTTGTGATAGAGGATATCCGTGTAAGTTTTTGCGACCTTCCAAGCAGCACTCATTTTGCGAAGTTAGAAATCCACCGCGCTTTGTCGAGGGTGGCGCGAACTGCAAGCTGGCAGATTTTTCCCTCGCCGTGAAACTGCTTGGAGAAACCTTCCGAGCCCTTGAAGCTCCGCTTCCGCATGAGCGCACGCCCATCCCCGACTCTCACCTCCACGGCCAAAGCCGGCCTGTCGCTCGGCGCGCTCGGCGTCGTGTTCGGCGACATCGGCACGAGCCCGCTCTACACGATGCGCGAATGCATGGCGCACTTGCCGCCGGTGGGGCAGGAAGCCGGCGTGCTGGGCGTGCTCTCGCTGATCTTCTGGTCGCTCATGCTCATCGTCAGCGTGAAATATATTTGGTTCGTCATGCGCGCGGACAATCACGGCGAGGGCGGCATCTTCGCCCTGCTCGCCCTGATCCACGGCGGCCGGGTCAACCCCGCCGACGGCACGACGCCGGCCAAGCGCGGCCTCGGGCCCGCCGTCATCATGATCCTGATCGGCGCCGCGTTGCTCTATGGCGATGGCATTATCACGCCCGCTATTTCCGTGCTCGGCGCCGCCGAGGGTTTTAACGCCATCAGCCCGGCCTTCGACAAATATGTCGTCTGGATCGCGTGCGCGATTCTGGCCGGGCTCTTCTGGTTTCAACACAAGGGCACGCAAAGCATCGGCCGCATTTTCGGCCCCGTGATGGCACTCTGGTTCGCCACGCTCGCCGGCTTTGGCGCATGGCATCTCGCGCAAAATCTTTCCGTGCTCCGCGCGCTCAACCCGGCCTACGGCTTCGCGCTGCTGCATCACTCGCCCGTCGTGGTCGCCGCTTTGCTCGGCGCGATTGTGCTCTCGGTCACGGGTGCCGAGGCGCTCTACGCCGACATGGGCCACTTCGGCCGGCGCTACATCGCGTGGGCCTGGTATGGCGTGGCTTTCCCCGGTCTGGTCCTGAATTACTTCGGGCAGGGCGCATTTATTCTCAACCACCCGCAATCGACGGAAAATCCGTTTTTCGCGATGGCCCCCGTGGGCGCGGCGCGGTTCGCCCTCACGGGCTTGTCCATCGCCGCCGCCGTGATCGCGAGCCAAGCCCTGATCTCGGGCGCGTTTTCGCTGACGCGGCAGGCGATCCAGCTCGGCTATTTTCCCCGGCTGAAAATCAACTACACCAATGCCGAGCACTCGGGTCAGATTTTCGTCCCCTTCGTCAATCGTCTCCTCGCCGTCGGCGCGATCCTCACCGTGATTTCCTTTGGTTCCAGCGAACATCTCGCGTCGGCCTACGGCATCGCCGTCACTGGCACGATGGCGATCACCACCATCGCCTACTATCTCGTCGTCCGGCGCGATCACAGTTGGTCCATCTGGCTCGCCGCGCCGATCTGCGGCGTATTCCTCCTCGTCGACCTGGCTTTTTTCTCCGCCAACGCCGACAAGATCGTCAATGGCGGCTGGTTCCCGCTCGCCATCGGCGCTGCGGTGCTCGCCGTGATGCACACGTGGAAAATCGGCCGCGAGGAAATTTTCCGCCGCGTCTACGGCAACAACGTCACCGAAGCCGAGCTCGGCAGCATCGCCCGCAGCCAATACGTCACGCGCGTCAACGGCGTCGCCGTCTTCATGGTCGGTTCCCCGCAGGGCACGCCCATCGCGCTGCTGCACCACGTGAAGTCCAACCGCTGTCTGCACAAAACCGTGGTCCTCCTCAGCATCATCACCGACGAGGTGCCCGCGGTCCCCGACGATGAGCAGCTCACCCTGCGCGAAATCGGCGAGGGCATCTGGCGCGTGACCGGCCGCTACGGCTACATGCAGTCCCCGAACGTCAGCGATCTTCTTGAGAAAACGAAAACAGCGGGCGTGCCCATCAACCCGCAGAGCGCGACCTATTTTTTCAACCGCGAGATGATCATCTCCGGCGGTAACGCCCGCATGTGGGAGTGGCAGAAAAACCTCTACAGTTTTCTCAGCCGCAATGCCCGCCCGGCGAAGGATTATTACCAGATCACCCCCTCGCAGATCATCGAGATCGGCCTGCCGCTGCAGCTGTAGG
>JANYBX010000213.1 GCA_025360615.1 Opitutia bacterium | reverse complement strand
CGTGCCGCGCGCGAGCAGGTGGCCGTAGGCGAGATAGGCGAGGCGGTGGCAGCGCTCGGCTTCATCCATGTAGTGCGTGGTGATGAGCACGGTGAGCCCGTCGGCGGCGAGTTGGTGAATCTCCTCCCAGAATTCGCGGCGGGCTTTCGGGTCGACGCCGGCGGTGGGCTCGTCGAGCAGCAGGAGCTGGGGCGAGTGAATGAGGCAGGCGGCGAGGGCGAGGCGTTGTTTCCAGCCGCCAGAAAGTTCGCCGGCGAGCTGGTGGCTGCGGTTGGCAAGGCCGAGGCGATCGAGGCTTTGTTGCACGGCAGCACGGCGGTCGGGCACGGCGTAAACGCGCGCGATGAAATCGAGATTTTCCTGGATGCTGAGGTCTTCGTAATAACTGAAACGCTGCGTCATGTAGCCGACGTGGCGCTTGATCTCGGCTTGCTGCGTGCGGACATCGTAGCCGAGGCAGGTGCCGGTGCCGGCATCGGGCGTGAGCAGGCCGCAGAGCATGCGGATGAACGTGGTCTTGCCGGAGCCGTTGGGCCCGAGGAAGCCGTAGATTTCCCCGCGCTTCACCTGGAGGTCGATGGCGTTGACGACGGTTTTGTCGCCGAATTTTTTCGTCACGCCGGCGACGTCGATGGCAAAGGAGGAGGGGGCGGACTGCGACATGGTCTTCAGTTTGTCATTGTGAGCGCAGCGAAGAATCCAGTGGGATTCCGCCAGCCGCGTCCAAGTGGATTCTTCGCTGCGCTCAGAATGACAGGTAAAATTTAGGGTTGCGCGAGTGTGACATCCACCGGTTGGCCGGGGTGCAGGTCGCGCGCCGCGGCGGCATCGGCGAAGACAGCCTCGATCATGAAGACGAGCTTCGAGCGGTTCTCGCGGTTGTAGAGGATGGGCGGCGTGTATTCGGGCTGCGGCGAGAGGTAGCTCACGCGGGCGTCGAGCGCGAGGCGGCCGGAAAGGGAAACGCGCACGGTGTCGCCGGCTTTCACGGCGGCGAAATCCGCCTCGGGCACGAAGAAGCGGATCTTGATGTTCTCCGCCGGGAGCAGGGCGACGACGGGATTGCCGGCGGCGACAAACTCGCCCTCGCGATAGAGCGTGTCGTAAACGAGCGCGGCGCGCGGGGCGGCTTGGGATTTTTGGGCGACGGCCCAATCGGTTTTTTCGCGGGCTGCGATGGCGGCGCTGACTTCGGACTCGGCGGCGGCGATGGCGTCGGTCCGGCCACCGAGGCGGGCGGTGGCGAGCTGGGCGGCGAGTTCGCTGATGGCTCGGGAATTTTTTTCGTGAGTGAGCCGGGCCCGATCGAAGTCACTGGCGGCGATGACGCGGGTTTTGAAAAGATTTTCCTGCCGCGCGAGATCGAGCTGCGAGAGTTCGGCAGTGGAGCGCGCCTGCTCCAGCCGGGCTTCGAGGGCGGCGAGTTCCGAGGGGCGCGAACCTTTTTTCAGATCGGCCAAGCGCGCCTCGGCCGTGTGGAGCTGGTCGGCCGCCTGCCGTTGCGCAGCGAGTTCGTTGGTGCGCTCGAGGGCGAAAAGCGGCGAGCCGGCGGCGACGCGCGCGCCTTTGGCGACGGCGAGTTTTTCGAGCTGTCCGGCGAGCGGCGCGGCGACGTAGATGAACTCGCCCTCGAGGTAGCCCTGATAGCCGGCCGCGTTTGGGCGGGAACACGCGCCGAGGAAAAGCAGGCCGGCGCTGACGAGGAGAATCGGGACGCGCATGGCGGACTTTCCCCGGCAAAACGCGGCTGTCAAAGGACGAACGAAAACTCCGGCGGTGGGGGGCGCCGGGGAATTTTACGGAAAACTAAATGCGTTTGCCCGGGCCGCTGTGCGCGACGGTTCAGGCCGGGCTTGATGAAACATTTGGCCGCGACATCGTTCTACCCAGTTATGCGCCGCTTGCTGTGTTCAATCCTCCTCACCCAAACCGCCCTGCTTCGCGGCGCGGTGCCGCCCTTGCTCGACGAGGCGGTCCAAAAAGTTTCCCACGACACCGACCGCTGGGCCTACACGCAGGCCCTCGTGGAAAAGGACGCGAAGGGCAAAACGTTGAACGCGACCGTCGTGCGCTTCGATCCCTCGAAGCCGTTTCCCGAGCAATACACTCCGATCCTCCTCGACGGGAAACCGCCCACCGCCGCGGAGCTGAAGGAATACCGGACCAAGGGCGAAAAGCGCGGACGCCGCGTCGAGAAGCTGGAACGCGAGGGCACGGATCGGGTGCGCAAAACCGTCGGCGAGCTGATGGACATCGAACACGCGACCGTCGCCGAGGAAGACGCCCGCAGCGTGACCTACGATGTGCCGTTGAAAAAAGAGGACAACACCCGCTTCCCGCCGGACAAATTCCGCGTGCTGGTTCGGGTGGGGAAGGACAGCCACGCGTTCGAGCGCGTCGAGGCCAAGCTGCGCGAGCCGATGCGCACGAAGTTGATCGTCAAGATCAAGTCGGGCGAAGGCTCGCTGGATTTCTCCCAAGTCGATCCGAAGTTTGCCCCCACGGCCGTGGCGGCGCGCGGCACCGGCTCGCTGTCGGTCTTGATGGTTCCGGTTGGCCGGGATTACGAAGTGAAGCGCGAGGATTTCAAGCGGGTGAAGCCCTACGGCGACAAGTTCGGCGTGCAGATCGGCACGCTGAAAACGATCGATTTTTGAGCGGCCCTTTGGCCGCTGCTCCGCGGCGCGCCCGCCCAGCCGGGAACGTCCCGTCCCGCGCAAACTCGCTCCCGCGGGGTGGTTGGACTTGGCGCGTGCACGTCTTCGCGCTCGCCCCGGCGCGGGGACCCGCCCAGAAGTTTTCTGCGACTTTCCGCCGCCGCCCGTGTTTTGCACATGAACGATGAACCTCCAGTGCAAACTTCACCCTCGGGAGTAACGCCCCCGGCCGACTTCGCCACGTTCATGCGCAACTACCAAGACATGGTTTTCAGCACGGCCGCCCGTCTCACCGGCAACGAGACGCAGGCCGAGGACATCTCCCAGGAGGTCTTCCTGAAAGCGCACGAACACTTCGCGATGCTCTCCGCCAGCCCCACTGCCGGCGGCTGGCTCAAGACCGTCGCCACCAACCTCTCCCTCAACCACCTCTCCCGCTACCGCAACCGCTGGCGCTTCTTCTCCGAACTCCGCCGCGACGACGCCACCGCCGAGTCCGACGCTCCCGAGGTGGACTTCGCCGCGCCCGACACGTTTTTCAACGACGTCGATGCCGATGAGCGCCGCGCCCTCGTCGAACGCGCCCTCGACGAACTCCCCCCGCACCAACGCGTGCCCCTCGTCCTCTATCATTTCGAGGACATGCCCTACGACGAGATCGCGCAAAAACTCCGCGTCTCCCTCGCGAAAGTGAAGACCGACATCCTCCGCGCCCGCGCCGCCCTCGCGAAAATCCTGACCCGCGCGGGCAGCACCGCGCACGAAACATTTTCAAAAAACTAAACCAGCCCCATGAATCTTCCTCCCGAAAACCGCGACCCGCTCGACTCGTTCATCGACCGCACGCTGCGCGCCCAGCCGCCCCGCGGCGCCCCGCGCACGCTGGAGTCGCGCGTGTTCGCCGAGCTCGCCCGCCGCGCCGCGCTCCCGTGGTGGCACCAGTCCTACGCCCACTGGCCCGCCGCGGTGCGCGGCGGATTCTTCGTCCTCTCCGCGCTCGCCGCCGCCGTGTTGGTCGCGGGTGTGTTCCTGCTCACGCGCGATGTCGCGCCCACCGAATTCGCCGGTGAGATCGCGGACCGCTTCGCGTGGCTCACGCTGGCGCGCGATTTGGCCGCGACCGCTTCCGGCGCTGCGCTTGCCGTCTGGCGGGCGATCCCACCGCTCTGGCTCTATGGCGGCGTGGCGCTCATCGGCGCCTGCTACGCCACGCTCTTCGGCATCGGAGCCGCCACCTACCGCGCGTTCTTCGCGCCGCGTTAAACTCCAATTTTTTAAAAAATACCCGTCATGAAAATCTTCACCCATTCACCCTTGGCCAGTGCCGTTGTCGGCTGGCTCCTCCTGCCCGCGCTCGTCGCGCTCGCGCAGGAGCAACCCGCGCCCGTTCCCGTCGCGCAGCTTGCGGGCCCGACTCCCACGCCGACCGTCGCGCCTGCGGCCATCACACCCGTCGAACAACCCGCGGCCGAAGCGCCGGCTGCGGCGGTGGCCCCGGCGCCCGCCGATCCGGAAAAATCCACGCTCCGCCGGCTTGATGCCGAAACTTCGTCGCTCGCCGGCGCTCCCTCCTCCGGCGATGACGACAATCGCCCCGCTCCGAAGCCCGCGCCGAAAAAACGCTCGAACCGCAATCGCGGCAGCAATGATCGCGTGAGCGTGATGGGCGAAACCCACGTGCTCGCCGATGAGAAAATCGACGGTGCGGCGGTGGGCGTGCTGGCGGATGTCATCGTCGATGGCGAAGTGTCGGGCGACGCCGTGGCCGTCATGGGCGACAACACCATCAACGGCACGGTCAACGGCAACGTGGTCGCCGTGCTCGGTGATGTCCGCCTCGGGCCGAAGGCGCGGGTGATGGGTGATATTGTCTGTGTTGGTGGCGGTGATTTGACGCGCGCGCCGGGCGCGGTGGTGGAAGGGAAAATCATCAAGAAGTCGGTGGGCAAATTTCATGTCAGTTCTCCGCTCCAATCATGGTGGACGCACGGCTTGAGTCTCGGCCGCCCGCTCGCATTTGGCGCGGGACTGGCGTGGCTTTGGATTTTCACGGTGTGCGGGCTCGCGTTCTACGCGCTGCTGGCGCTGCTGTTTCCCGGCGGCCTGCGCCGGACGGGCGACCTGCTCGTGCAACGCCCCGTGGCGGTGATTTTTTCCGGACTGCTCACGATGATCGCGCTGCCGCTGATCTTCGTGCTGCTGCTCGTCACGATCATCGGCATTCCGGTGGCGTTGATCGTGCTGCCGACCGGAGTGTTGCTCAGCGTGCTCTTCGGCAAGGCGGCGATCTACGGCCTGATCGGCCGCCGGCTCTCGGGCGATTCGCTGCATCCGTCGCTCGCGGTGCTGGCGGGCGGCATGCTCTTCGTGCTGCTCTACCTCGTGCCCGTGGTCGGCCTCGCGCTCTCGCTGCTCGTCTCGTTTCTCGGCTTCGGCTGCGCGCTCACGGCGCTGTTCAGCTCAAAGAAAAAATCGCCGCCGCCCGCTCCACCGGCCGTGCCCGCCGCGTCGTTGCCTCTCCACCTCGTCGCGCCCGCCGTCGCGCCCGCGTCGGCATCTCCACTGCTGGCCGGCGCCAGCTTCGCGCCGCCTTTGCAATCGACGGTGGCGGCAACCGTGGAGGCACCGCCCGCGCTGGTTCCCGCCGGTTTTGTGCCGCCGGTCCTTCCGCCCACGCCCCACGCGGCGCTGGCCCGCGCGGGTTTCTGGATTCGCACGGCGGCGCTGTTGCTCGACGTGGTGCTCGTCGGGATGGCTTGTGAATTCCTGTCCGATCTTTTTCCGCGCAACTCGCACGTGCATATTCAGGCGGACTTGCTGCCGGTGCTCGCGCTCTACGGCGCGCTGATGTGGAAGCTCCGGGGCACGACCGTCGGTGGCATCGTGTGCGGGCTGCGTGTGGTGCGCCTCGATGATCGGCCGATCGACTGGGGCACCGCGATCGTGCGCGCGATCGGCTGCTTCCTGTCACTGATCGTCGCGGGGCTTGGATTTATCTGGGTGGTCTTCGACGACGAACGCCAGTCGTGGCACGACAAGATGGCGGGCACCGTCGTCGTGCACGCGCCGAAAGGCACGTCGCTGGTGTGAGAAACGGTAGGGCGCGTTATCCCTAACGCGCCGGTTGAGCTCTGCTTCACTGGCAAGCCGGGTCGAAGCGGCGGGTTAGGGATAACCCGCCCTACCCACAGACAATCCTTCGCGGCCAATCCGCCTTGAAAAAATCCCCATGAAGCGGATTTCGATCCGGCGAGAGCGGTGCGCCTCAATCCGCTCGACTTTGGGATGGGTGCTGACCTCTTTTGTTTCAAATCGAGTTTCGAAAACAAGCTCCCGTTGCTCGGGAGCAATAAATCGCGCCCGTTCGAATAACCCCGTCAGGCAAAAATTATGAAACTAATAACACCCCGTCTATTGATTGCGGTCTTCGCCATCGGCCTTTGCGCCGATGTTTTCGCCGAAGAGAAACGCGCCTACCCCCAAATTTCTTTTTGCGGTCCCGGCGCCAGCAAAACCCCGGTGAATCGGGCTGATTTTATCATCCTGGTGGTCGAGGGCTCTGCTATTTCCTACGAGGCAAGTCCGATCGCGAGCACCGCGGTGGTTGAATATGTGAACAACCTTTTGAAGATTAAAAACGTTTCATATGTCGGCGTCTATATCCGCGAAGGCACCAAGTATGGAGACGTCGTTCGAGCCATCGACACCCTGCGCTTAACCGATGCGAAAAATGTCGGGGTAAGCATGGTGGAGATCCCTGTCGGCCGTGAACCATAAGTAAGCCCGACCCAAACGTCGGCAACGGTGCTCAGGAAACAGGGCAAACGTGGTGGGGCCAAAGGTCGGTTCAGGACGTTCGGTCAAACCGATGCCGAATCCTTCGGCCATCCGCGGGCGCTTCAGCCTCTGATCTTGTCGAATGGTTCGCGCCTGTGGTTTCTCCGTTGAAGCGGTGGAGCGGGGCGCTTTGCTCGGCGGCATGGTCAAACCTCTCGTCGGAATTATCATGGGCAGCACGTCGGATTGGGAGACGATGCAGCATGCCGCTGCGCAGCTCGACGCCCTCGGTGTGCCCTACGAAAAGCGCGTGGTCAGCGCGCATCGCACGCCGAAGCTCATGGTCAGTTACGCCGAGCGCGCGGAGCGCCGCGGCCTGAAAGTGCTCATCGCCGGCGCGGGTGGCGCGGCGCACCTGCCGGGCATGACGGCCTCGCTCACGACGCTGCCCGTGCTCGGCGTGCCGGTGGAATCGCACGCGTTGAAGGGCCTCGATTCGCTCCTCTCCATCGTGCAGATGCCGGGAGGCGTGCCGGTGGCGACGTTTGCGATTGGCAAACCCGGCGCGATTAACGCCGCGCTTTTCGCCGCCTCATTGCTCGCTCTGAGCGACGGGGCGACGCTGGCGGCGTGGAAAAAATTCCGCTCAGCCCAGACGGCGAAAGTTTTGAAGGCGAAGCTTTGAAAGACAGCTCTCGCGGAGAGCGCGGAACCGCGCAAGCCAATCCACGGAATTTTTGGCCGCAAAAAGGTGCAAAATTTCCGGGACTTCGGCCATGTCTCCATGCGCCTATAGGCGCGCGGGCGGGTGGGTCGCAGCCCGCGTAATTCCTGCGCCTTTTGTGGCCAACCTGTCTCGGAGAATTTTTTGGGGCACGTGAGGATTTGGCGGGATCCCAGCGCGGAGGTGTTTTCCCGCTTGCCGATTTCCCCCCGCTCTCTGCGCTCTCCGCGTTTCAACCATGATTCTTCCCGGCCAAACCATCGGCGTGCTCGGCGGCGGACAGCTCGGGCGCATGTTTGCGCAAGCGGCGCAGACGCTCGGCTACCGCGTGCATGTCTTCGAGCCGCAGGCGAACTGCCCCGCCGGGGCGGTGGCGAACCGCGAGTTCAACGCCAGCTACGACGACCTCGCGGCGCTCACGGCGTTCGCGCGCACCGTCGATGTCGTCACCTACGAATTCGAAAACATCCCCGCGGAGCCGCTCGCCGCGCTCGCGTCGCTCGTGCCGCTGCATCCGCGCGCCGAGGTGTTGCACCTCTGTCAGAACCGCCAGCGAGAGAAAACCTGGCTGCGCGCGAATGATTTTCCGCACGTGCGTTTTGCCGAAGCGCTCGATGGCGACATCGTGGCGGCCGTCGCGCAGGTCGGTTTGCCGTGCGTGGTGAAAACCGCCGACTTCGGCTACGACGGCAAAGGCCAGATGAAACTCGCGAGCGCGGGCGACCTCGAGCAGGCGGCGGCGATTTTTCGCGGACGGCGCTGCGTCGTCGAGGCGTGGTGCGAGTTTTCCTGCGAACTCTCGGTGATCGTGGCGCGCAGCTCGGCGGGGCAGGCGAGGGCGTTTCCCGTGGCGGAGAACATCCACACGCATCACATCCTCGATTTTTCCATCGTGCCCGCGCGCATCGCGCCCGAAATCGCGCGCGCGGCCGAGGCGCTCGCCGCGCGCATCGCCGAAAAACTCGGCGTGGTCGGCCTGCTCGCCGTGGAGCTTTTTCTCACGACCGGCGGCGAGCTCCTCGTCAACGAGCTCGCGCCGCGCCCGCACAACAGCGGCCACTGGTCGCTCGATGGCGGCGAGACGAGTCAGTTCGAGCAACACGTGCGCGCCGTGTGCGGCCTGCCGCTCGGCGATCCCGGCGTGCGCGAGCCGACCGTGATGGTGATCATCCTCGGCGACGCCTGGCACTGGGCGGACGGCAAGGTCGTCGGCGCGCCCGATTGGGCCGCGATCCTCGCGGCTTCGCACGCCAAGCTCCACCTCTACGGCAAAGCCGAGCCGCGCCCCGGCCGGAAGATGGGCCACTTCACCGTGCGCGCGGCCGACGTGGAGACGGCGCTGGCGCACGCGAAGGCCCTCAAAGCCCAGCTCGCCCGCACTTGAGGTTTGCCCCGGTTCGCGCTTACGCATGAATGCGTAGGCCGGATGCCTTCTCCCTCCGGCTTTTTATTTGCAGCCGCCATCTGTTTACGGAACTAAATCCCCTGCGTTTGATCGCATTCTACCTCCCTTCACTATGCATGCCCTACGCTCCTGCCTGATCACAGGCCTCACCCTCGCCACCGCCTTCGCCCAATCGTCCGTGCAAACCCAGCGCACGGTCAGCGCCCCGCCACCCAAGACCGAAACCCGCACCATCGAGGTCGATGGCAAACCCGCCACCGAACGCGTCACCACCACCGTGGTCCGCGAGACCGAGACGACCACGCGGACCTTCAAGGCCGCGATCTTCATCACCAACCGCGCCGCCGCGGAATACGACGCGAAGATCGCCGCGCTCGAAGATTACATTTCCTCGCAGGTGACCGATCTCGGCTTCACCGTCCTGACCCGCGAACTCGTCGTCGATTCCCTCCGCAAGTTCGATCCCGTGGTCGCCTCGAAACCGCGTCCCGCCGACGGTCTCGACGCCCAGCTCACCGAGCAATCCTCCGCCCTGCGGCTCGCGCAAAACATGGGCGTCGATTACATCATTCAGGCTTCCATCGCGGGCGTCTCGAATCAGGAGAACAAGATCAATGCCTACGGCGTGAAGCTGAACAATCAGGAACGCACCCTTCGCGTCACCTACAAGATCGTCGATGCCGGCGGCGGCGGCAGCCTCACGGGCGACACCGTGCGCGTCACGAAAACCTATCAGCAGACGGACAGCGCCGGCACCGATAACGCCAGCCCCATCGACGAGATGCTCGATGAAGCCGCGCAAAAAATCACCGCCGGCCTCAAGACCCGCGTCGCCCAAAACCGCATCGCCGCCGCCAGTGCGAAAGCCGCCTTTGTGAGCATCAATATCCAGCTCGAAGCCGCCGACATGATGATCCCCGACGTGCGCATCGGCGCGGAAAACACCGTCACCATCGGCGAATCGAAGTTCAAACTCGCGCCGCTCAACGCCTCCGTCGAGGTCGATGGTGTCGCCGTCGGTTCCGCTCCCGGCAAGATTTCCATTCGCCCCGGTTTCGCCAAGCTCCGCATCACGCGCGAGGGTTTCAAACCATGGGAGCGCACCGTCAACGCCGTTGAAGGCCAGACCCTCACCGTCGCTCTCGCCATGAGCGAAGCCGGCTACGCCCGCTGGAAAGACGCCACCGACTTCATCAACGAACTCAAAAACGGAGCCAAGCTCACCGACGCCCACGTCAAGGTCCTCGAAGGCAAAGCCAAGATGCTCTCCGAGAGTTTCTCGAAGATCAGCGGCGCGCCCGGCACCACCAACCTCATCATCCCCGGCCTGCGCTTCTAACCCGCCGGTTTCCCTCCCAATCTTTCATCCTTTCAACGCCCCACTCTCATGCGCCTCACTCGCATCCTTCTCGCTCTCGTCGCCGCGATGGTTTCCGTCGCCAGCCTCTCCGCCCAAGCTCCCGTCGGCTTGAAGAAACTCGCCGTCGGCAAGGTCAAGGCCGGCAAAGCCGTCTCCGCCGCCGCCCTCAAAGCCGGCAAAGCCATCTCGATGGACCGGATGACCGAAGCCCTCGACAGCCAGCTCATCGCCGCGCTCGAGAGCACCAAGAAATACGAAATCCTCGGCCGCTCCGACGCCGATGCCCTCGCGGAAGAAGCGGGCGCCACCAAGCGCGCGTTCGATTTCGGCGACTCTGACTATCTGCTCGTCGTGTCCGTCGATGACTTTCAGGACGCCGTGCAGACCGCCACCTTCGCCGCCCTCGGCAAAACCGTCACGAAGCGCGTCGTGCGTTTCTCCGCCGTCGGCAAAATCTACGACTCGAAAACCAACAAGGTGATCGCGACCGCGAATTTCCAGGAGCAGAACTTCGACGCCGAGGAACAACTCGGCGGCAAGGACGGCGAGACCTCCGACGCCCTCCTCGTGAAACTCACCCGCCTCATGGCTGAGAAGATCGCCCAGCGCGTCGTCGATATCGGCTATCCCGCCCGTGTCATCGCCAAGACCAACAAGACGATCACCATCAACCGTGGCGACGCCTCCGGTATCGCCACCGGCCAGCTCTGGGAAGCCTTCGCCCTCGGCGCCGACATGATCGACCCCGACACCGGCAAGAGCCTCGGCAAAGAGGAAATGTCCGTCGGCAAAGTCCGCGTCACGCGTGTCACCCCCTCGACCTCGCAAGCCGAGATCGTGGAGGATGCCGGCATCGATCGCGGCGCCGTCCTCCGACGCGTCGAGCAATAATTTCAGTTTTCGTTGAAACCACGGTCATCCAGCCCGTGGTTTCTTTTTCCCGCCAGGTTCAGCTTCAACTCGCATCACCCATGTCCGCCCCCCTCGTTCAGCCCAAAATCAACCACCGCCTCGCGCTCGCGAGTCTCGTCCTCCTGACCGCCGTCACCGGCTGTCAGACCTATACCGCCCAAACCGCCGAGCAGGACACCGCCGTCCGCACCGGCTCCATCGCCGCCGCCGTCGACATCGCGAACAAGCGCGCCGATGCCGAGAAAAACAGCGTCAACGCCGTGATTACCCGCCTTGAGCAGGGCGCGATTCTGCGTCAGGCCGCGCTGGCGAAAGCCCCGCTTCCGGTCGTCGCCCCGCCCGCGAAACCCGCCAACCTCGGCACCGAGGCCACGGCACCGCAAAACGCGACCAACATCGCCGAGCAGGCGCCCGCCGCCCCGGTCGAGCCCTCCGAGCGCGCCTACCTCCGCCAGAGCAATGCCGCCTTCAATCTCGCCGAGGAAAAGGTCAACGACTACGAGGCGCAGGCCAAGATCAAGCTCGGCTCCGAAGCCGGCTCGCTCCTCACCAATCAGCAAAACATGCCCTATCGCGGCCACGCCTACGACAAGGTCATGATGAACGCCTACAAGGCGCTCAACTACATGCAACTCGGCGACCGCGATGCCGCCCGGGTCGAACTCAACCGCTCCCTCCAGCGCCAGCGCGACGCCGTCGCGGAAAATGCCAAGCGCATCGAGGATGCCCAGCAGGCCGCGCAGGAAGCCAAGGACGGCAAAGCTAAATCCGAGTCGGGCAAGACCGGCACAGTCGACGTCGACAAAGCCAAGTCCGATCCGAAATCCGGACCCGCCTTCGCCGAAGTCGAAGCCGATTTCAACAGCCAGATCAAAGCCTACGGCGACTATGTGAATCCCTACGTCGTGTTCCTCGATGGGCTCTTCTTCCTCGCTGCGGGCGAGAACAACGCCGACCTCGAGCGCGCCCGCAAGTCCATCGAGCGCGTCGCCGGCATGTCGCCTGACAACGCCTACATCAAGGCCGACCTCGCCGCCGCCGAAGCCGCCGCCAACGGCAAGCTCCCCTCCGGCCTCACCTACGTGATCTTCGAGACCGGTGCCGCGCCATTCCGCGACCAGCTCCGCATCGACATCCCGGTTTTCCTCATCACCGGCAAACTCTCCTACGCCGGCGCGGCCTTCCCCAAGCTCAAATTCCAAGGCGATTACGCCCCCGCGCTCAACGTCACCGCTGGCGCCGAGACCCTCACCAGCTCCACCATTTGCAGCATGGACAGCGTCGTCGCGCAGGATTTCAAAAACGACTGGTGGCCGATGGTTACCAAGACCATCATCTCCACGACGCTCAAAGCCTCGATCGATGCCGCCGCACAGAAACAGACCGAGCATCTCGACTGGAAGGCCCAGCTCGTGGCTAAAGCTCTCACCGCCGCCGCCGGCGCCTCGCTCAACATCGCCGACACCCGCACCTGGCGCAGCCTGCCGAAGCAGTTTCAATACGTCCGCCTCGTCACGCCCGCTGATCGCAAGCTCACCCTCGCTGCCGGCACGCAGACGGAGTCGGTCGATCTCGTCCCCGGCAGCATCAACGTCGTTTATGTCAAGAGCACCAACGCCGCCTCCGCCCTCATGGTGGACCAGTTTGCTCTGAAACAGTAGGAACATTCCATCCCGCATCTGGCACTTAGCCGGGGTTTGAAACCAATCCTCCGTCGCCCGCATCCCCGGGCGGCGGAGTTGCGTTACAACCCAGACTCCTCCACTTCTCGACTATGAAAACCATCCCCATCCTCGCCGCCCTCGCCGCCCTCGCCGGACTCGCCGGACTCGCCGGACTCGCGCTCACCGCCGGTTGCGCCACCAACGTCAACACCGTCTCCCGCGCCGAAACCCAGGCCACGCCCACCTTCGTCGGCGACAAGCGCGTCATCACCGACGCCTCCCTCGGCGGCCTCATCCGCATCGTCTCCGTCAACGAGTCCGTCGTCTCCGGCAACCTCAAGAAAGTCCAGGTCGTGCTGGAGAACGCGAAGAACAACACCCGCGCGATCAGTTACAAATTCGAGTGGACCGATCAGGACGGCATGGCCACCAACAGCATCGTGCAATCCTGGCAGTCGCTCCAGTTCAGCGGTCGCGAGACGCTCACCGTTTCCTCGACCGCCATCTCGCCGAAAGCAGTCGATTTCACGCTGAAACTCAAAGAGGTTTCCAAAATCTACTAATTTAAGCCATCCCTCCATCTCCCATGAAATCACTCCGCATCCTTGCCTGCACCCTCGCGCCCGCCGTGTTTTTCCTCACCGGTTGTGAGACGGCCCCGACCGAGGCCAAATACGTCGCCTCCGACAGCACCAACACCATCGTCTCGCTCGACCAGATCAACATTCAGGACTGGAACCAAGCCGCCGAAAAAATGGTCGCCTCGCTCCTCACCAGCGGCGTTCTCGAGCGCGCACCGCAGCAGCCCTCGCTGATGGCGATTTCGCGCATCATCAACAATACGCAGCAACAGATCGACACCGACTCGCTGACGAAAAAAATCCGCGTCGCGCTCAATCAATCCGGCAAGGTCAACACGACGACCACCATGGGTCTCGGCGGCAACGCCGAGGATCCGATGGCCAAGGAAGCCGCGCAGATGAACGCGATGCTGAGCGGCGAAAAGCAGAAGACCACGCTGCCCTATTACACGCTCTCCGGTAAACTCATCGAGGATCGCGCCCGCGCTGGCAGCACCCGTCAGGTCACCTACACGTTCCAACTCTCACTCACGACGGTCAAAGACGGCATCGCCGTCTGGGAAGACGAGAAACAGATCACCAAGCAGGGCAAGAAAGCGTCCGTCGGCTTCTAAGCCTCCGCTCGCCCTTTTCCGTTTTGCAGCCGGCTCCATGTGAGCCGGCTTTTTTGTGCCCGTGCTCCCACTGCGCATTCTTCGTTCGGCGGGCTGGGTGAACCTCCGCCCGATCCACCCCGGGTGGCGGCGTGCGGGCACTTGCCTTCGGCGAGACGGGTTCTAATTTCGGCCCCCTTAGCTTTGGGGCCTGGCAGTCGCTCCGAGTTCTTTGATCCCAAGGCGCGGTTAAACGCCGCGCCCGTTTTGAAATTCGGAGAGGAAAGTCCGGACACCGCAGGGCAGGATGCTGCGTGAGGCTCACGCCAAGCGCAGGCACCGTGTTTCAAGGCACGGTGACGGAAAGTGTCACAGAGAATATACCGCCCGACCTCGCGCGGCGAAAGCCGGGCGATGCCGGGTAAGGGTGAAAAGGTGGGGTAAGAGCCCACCGCGCCGGTGGCGACACCGGCGGCACGACAAACCCCTTCCGGTGCAAGGCAAAATAGGTGACTGGGCGGCTCGTCCGATAGTCACGGGTATGCCGCATCCGCCGAGGTCCAAGCGGGCCGAAGCGGGCAGTTCCGCCGCAAGGCGGGCCTGAGAGAAATGACTGCCGAAGCGTCGCAAGACGCAGCACAGAATCCGGCTTACCGGCCTCAAAGCTAAGAATTTTTTGGACTAAGATTAGGGGAAAACGTTCACGTCTTTGCGCATTCGTCACACAGCCGACGCCGAGTTGTCACACGGCGCCTTCAGACTGTGACGCGTGAATATCCAGCACCGTAATCGTCTCATCGTTTGTTTCCTCAGTCTCGCCGCTCTTTTGCCTGCGCTTCGCGCGGCCGAGAGCGCTAATGCCCCGGCCGCCGCTTCCACGGTGCGTCTGGAGGATTTCGAAGTGTCCGAATCGCGCACATCGGCGCAGACCATGGCTCCCACCGAGAGCCGTCTGGAAGCCGTGCAGCCCCAGTCGATCATCAACGTCCACACGATCCAGAACAGCCTCGCCCCCACCGCCGACTACGCGATGATTGCGAATCTCTCGCCGAGCGTGACGAATTTTTCCACGAACGGCCCGGGCTTGAACGAGTCGAAGCCCACCTTGCGCGGCTTCAACGACGGCAGTTACAACGTCACCATCGACGGCATCCCGTTCGGCGACGGCAACGACTACACGCATCATACCACGAGCTACTTTCCCGCGAAGCTGCTGGGGCGGGTGACGGTTGACCGCGGTCCCGGCACCGCCAGCACGATCGGCATGGCGACCTTCGGCGGCACGATCGCGCTTGAGACGAAGGATCCCCGGCCCGAGGCGTCTTTTGTTCCCACGCTGAGCTACGGAAGTTGGAAGACCGAGCTCGCGCACTTGGAGTTCAACACCGGCATCATCCCGAAGACCAGCGGCGGCTCTCTCATCGGCAGCTACCAATACATGACGACGGACGGCTACCGCACGTTCGGCACGCTGCGCCGCAACACCTATTTTTTCAAATATATCCAACCCGTCGGGACGCGCTCGCACCTCACGTTCATGGGCGAATACAACAACATCAAATTCAACAACCCGAATGCCTCGCCGCTCACCGGTCAGCAGATCCTGACCTTTGGCCGCAACTTCGCCCAAGTCGCCGATCCCCTTGACCGCAACGGCGACTACTACGGCAACAATTATCAAGTGAAGCAGACGGATACCGGTTTCATCGCCTTCGACAGCGACCTCGGCAGCGGTTGGAAGGTCGACGACAAGGTCTACACGTTTTCCTACAACAACAGCAGCCATGAATCGCCCGCCAATAACGGCGGCGCCACCATCAGTCCCACCACGGGCAAAGTGGTCGCGGGCACTGATCTCGCGGGCCGATTCAAGGTGAATTCCGTGCGCAGCGTCGGCAACATCCTCGCCGTCACGCACGACGATGCGATGGGCACGTTCAAGACCGGAGTCTGGTTCGATTACCAGCACGGCCCGCGCTACCAGATCGCGCTCGATTACAACATCGCGAACGCCCAGGCCCTCGGGATGGTCGCCACTCCGTCGGGCTTCCTCGACCCGCTGGCCCCGAAGACGCTCGGCGGCTACGTCTACAAGATGCATTTCTACACGCGCACGTGGGAACCCTACGTCGAGTATGCGTGGCATCCCTTGCCTGACCTCACGCTGACTCCCGGTGTGAAATACATGCGCGTGCAACGCGTGATCGAGGCCCCGATCAACCAGACCACGAATCTGCTCCCGGCATTCTTCGGCCAAGTTTACTCGAAGACGATGCCGCTTGTTACGGCCAACTATCGCCTCGCGCCGCACTGGTCGGCCTATGCGCAATACGCCACCGGCTTCCTCACGCCCCCACTGGCGTTTTTCCAGGAAGATCATCCCGAGAACAATGTCGTGAAGCCCCAGACGACGACGAATTACCAGGTCGGCACCGTCTACAAAACCAACCGCTTCAATGCCGACGTCGATGGCTACTTCATCCGTTCGCACAACCTGCCCGTTTCGCAGATCAATCCGAATCAGACGGGCATCATCAATCCCAACGACCTCGTCACCTTCACCGCGAAGGGTGCCTACTACTACGGCGTCGAGGCGCAGGCGACCTACTACGTGGGCGGCGGCCTCAGCGCCTACGTCAACGGTTCGCGCAACTACGCCACCTATGAAAAGTCCAAGCGCCGCATCGACAGCGTGCCGCAGAGCACGGGCGGCTTCGGTTTCATCTACGATCACGCGGGGTTCTTCGCCTCGCTCATGAACAAATATGCCGGGCCTTACACCACGTATCAGGGCGCCCCGAATCCCGATCAACCGTTGCCGGCCGGCGCGCTCTCCATCGTGCAGGGTGGCTTTACGATGACCGATCTTTCGCTCGGCTACGGCGCGAAAGTTCAGGGCAGCTTCTTGAAGAGCTATAAAATCCGGTTGCAGGTGAACAATCTCTTCGACCGCAAAGTCATCCTGCTGAAATCCGCCAAGGCGACCGCGGGCGCGTTCAATCCGCTCACGAGCACCTACAATCCGCTCACGCCGATCGGCTTCTTTCTCACGGTTTCGACCGAGTTCTGATTTTCCCCCTCCGTTATTACTCCCTCCGCAGCTCGCGCTCGGAGGGATTTTATTTTTATTGGTTCTTCCTCCCCATGAAATTTCGCCCCGCGCTCGCCCTTCTCGGCTCTCTCGTGATCGCTTCCGCCGTGTTTGCCGCCGCTGAACCCCGCCGCATCGTCGTCCTCGTCTGGGATGGTATGAGGCGCGATTTCGTTTCTCCGGAGACCACGCCCAATCTCTGGGCCCTCGCACAGTCCGGCGTGTTTTTCGCCAACCACCACCCCGTCTATCCCAGCTCCACCGAGGTCAACGGCACCGCCATGGCGACGGGCGCTTATCCCGGCCACAGCACCATTGTCGGCAACAAGGAATTCCGACCGCGGATCGACGCCCAAAAAGCCGTCGGCACCGAGGTCCCAGCCGTCGTCGCTCAGGGCGATGCTGTAAGTCACGGGCACTACCTCGCGTTGGAAACCCTCGCCGAGTATCTCCACGCGCACGGCCAGCGCACCGCCATCGCCGGCTCGAAACAAGTCGCGCTCCTCCATGATCGGCTCCCGCGCGCCGCCGACGCTGCGGCTTCCCCCGTGGTGTTCGAAGGCGCGGCTTTCCCGGCGAGCGTGGAAAAAAATCTCACCGCGGCGCTCGGGCCCTTTCCCGCCCTCGGCAAGGATCCCCTCACGGGAAAACCCAACAAACTCGAGTGCGACCTCTGGACGACCCGCGCTCTCCTCGAGGACCTCTGGAAAGACGGCGTGCCCCCGTATTCCCTACTCTGGCTCGCCGAGCCCGACGCCTCCCAGCACGCCAGCGCGCCCGGCTCGCCCGCGGCCCTCACCGCCATCGCCAGCAGCGACCGGCACCTCGGCGAAGTCCTCGCCGATCTCGACCGCCGCGGCCTGCGCGCCAGCACCGATGTGATCGTCGCCTCCGATCACGGCTTCTCGACGATTGCCGCCGTGGCCGATGTGGCCGTCGAACTCTCGAAAGCCGGTTTCGACGCCGCGCGGATTTTCCCCGGCGGGCTCCAGCCGGGAAAAATTCTCGTCGTGAGCAACGGTGGCAGCGTGTTCCTCTACATCGCCGGGCATGACGCCGCGCTCGCGGAAAAAATCGCCGCCTGGGCGCAGACCCAGCCCTGGACCGGCGTGATTTTTTCCCGCGGGAAAATCGAAGGCGCGTTTCCGCTTTCCACCGTCCACCTCGAGTCATCGGAGGCGCCGGACCTCGTCATCGCCCTGCACTGGATGTCGGGCAAGAACGCCCACGGCACGCCCGGCCTCATCTACTCGGACGGCTCCGAACGCGGCATCGGTCAGGGCAATCACGCCACGCTTTCCCCCACCGACATGGCTAACACCCTCATCGCCGCCGGCCCCGATTTCCGCGCCGGCGTGCGCGACCCCCTCGCGAGTGCCAACACCGATCTCGCCCCCACCATCCTCTGGCTCCTCGGCCACCGCGCTGAAGCCACCCGCCGCGATGGCCGCGTGCTCACCGAAGCGCTCATCGCGACGGATGCGCCGCCCCTGCGCTCCCTCAACCTCGAGCGGTTGACCGCGCACCGCGATCTCCCCGGCGGCACCTGGTCGCAATATCTGCAAACCGTGGAGGTGAACGGCGTCCACTACTTCGACGAAGGCAACGGCGCCTTCACCGCCGCCCACGCGAAGTGATTGATCATCCTCGAAGGACGAAGCTCCGCACCGCGAAACTCTTCGCCTCCCCCCCGAACCGTCCCCCGCCGGCAGCAGCCGAGGGAGGTAGAGGAGATCTAACCGTGATGTAGAGGAGATGTAGCCGTGATGTAGAGGAGATGAACGAAGGATGCCGCCATGCCGCCGCCGCTCCCTCCGCGCATTCCACCTGCAACCCCCTGAAAGAACCGCGGCCTCCGCGTTCCCTCACCGCCTCCGCCCCTTAAGCGTTCAGCGTTGCCCGCTCCGTGATCCGATCCGAATCCTCCCTCCGGGATTAGCGTCCCATGAGCGAAGATGAGCGGTTAAAATTCCGATCCCAAAACCGGAGAGGGAAGGTGACACAGAGCACACCGAGCCCAGACACAGAGGAGGGAGAGGACCGAAAGTATTCTCACGGCAACCCCCTCGCGCTCCGTCCTTGTAGGAGCGGGTTTACCCCGCGATCCCCGACTCCCCGCCGCGCCGGTTTCCGCCCTATCAACGCTCGCGTAAAACTGACCCACTAACGCTCGTTTAGAACTGACCCACCCCCTGTTGGAGGAAAAGCGGAGGAGGGACGCTGGAGGATCCCCGAGCTGGGCGGAGCGAAGCGCAGCCCGGCTCGGGGATCCTCCAGCGTGAGAGAGTTCTCCGCGGTCCCGTTGGTCTCATTTTTTCGAGCGTGTTAGCCTGCCGGTTCCCCACTCAACCGAAGGCCCCATGCTCAACCTGGATCAGTTCATGAACATTCGTTTTCTTCACAAGCAGGGCCACTCGGTGCGCGAGATCGCGCGGCTGACCGGCCATTCCCGCAACACCGTCCGCAAACTCTTACGGACGAAACGCACCCCGACGCCGGTGCCGCGCGGGCGCATCAGCAAACTCGACCCCTACAAGCCGTATCTGACGGAGCGCTGGCAGGCGCATGGCCTGTCGGCGGTGCGTTTGTGGCCCGAGATCGTCGCCAAAGGCTTCAGCGGCTCGGCGCAGATTGTGCGTCGCTTTCTGCACGAGCTCAAAGCGGCGCGTCAGCCCGACCCCCGGCTCACCGTGCGCTTCGAGACGCCGCCGGGCGAGCAGGCGCAGTGCGACTGGGCCGAGGTCGGCCGCTATCCTCAGCCCGACGGCACGAGCGTGCGCATTTACGCCTTCGTCATGGTGTTCGGTTATTCGCGGTATCTCTACACCGAGTTCACCCGCTCCATGTCGCTCGCGACGTTGATCCGCTGTCATCAAAACGCCTTCGCCTTCTTCGGCGGCTGGCCGCGGCGGATCCTCTACGACAACATGCGGCAAGTCGTCGTCGGCCCCGAGCGGATCAACGCCCAGTTCCTCGACTTCACCCGCCACCACGGTTTCGAGGTCAAGCGCTGCCGGCCCTATCGGCCGCGCACCAAAGGCAAGGTCGAGCGTAGTGTTTCCTACCTGCGCGACAGCTTCCTCAACGGCCGCACTTTCAGTGGCCTCGACGATCTTAACGCGCAAGGCCGCCACTGGCTCGGCAGCGTCGCCAACATCAGGATCCACGGCACCACCCACGCTCGGCCGTGCGACCGCTTGCTCGAGGAGACGCTCACCTCGGGCGTCGAACTCAACCCTTATCAAGTCACGCACAGCACCGCTCGCACCGTCGGGACCGAAGCGCTCGTGCGCTTTGAGAAGAGCGATTACTCCGTGCCCGCCCGCTGGGTCGGCACGCGCGTCAGTGTCGATGCCGGCGACAGCGTCGTCGTGATCCGCGCCAAGGACCTGATTGTAGCCGAGCATCCGGTGGCGAGTGGTCCCGGACAACGCGTCGAGTCACCTGCCCATGTGCGGGAGCGCTGGGAACGTTCCGTCGCCACCGCGGTCGCGCTCCCGCCGAAGGGCTGCCATATCCACTTCACCGAGACGGTGCAGGTGCGACCGCTGGCCGTCTATGCGGAGGTGGCCTCATGAGCGTCCACTACGAACAACTCGCCCTTGACGGACTGTTGCAGATCGACGCGGCGACCGCTCACGCCCAACTCGATTCCGTCGCCCAACAAGCCGCGGCCGCCCACTGGTCCTACTCCCACTTCCTCGGTCGGTTGTTGGAGCCGGAGATCGCGGCTCGCCGCCAGCGCGTCATCAACACCTGCCTGCACTTCTCGGGGCTGCCGTGGATGAAGCGTCTGAGCGATTTTGACTTCGCCTTCCAGCCCTCCATCGACCGCACGCTCATCGAGGAACTCAGCACCGGTCGTTTCCTCGATGAAGGCCGCAACATCATCTTCCAGGGACCGCCGGGGGTCGGCAAAACCCATCTCGCCATTGCGCTCGGGCTCGGTTGCGCCGAGCGCGGTCAGCGGCTGCTATTTTTGACGGCCTTGGATCTGGCTCGGCGCATGAAGACGGCCTTCGCCCAGAACCGCATGCCGCATTATCGGAAGATGCTCACCACCCCGAAGCTGCTCATCGTCGACGAGGTTGGCTACCTCGGGCTCGACCACGAACAAGCCTCGTTGCTCTTCCAGGTCATCTGCAGCCGCTACGAAAAGCAGTCCGCCACCATCATCACCTCCAACAAGGCCTTCTCCGAGTGGGGCCACGTCTTCGCCGGCGACGCCGTCATGGCTTCCGCCGCCCTCGATCGCCTCCTGCATCGCGCCACCGTCATCAACATCAAGGGCGACTCCTATCGCTTGAAAGCCAAGCGCCTCACCGGGCTCTTCCCCGGCGCCGTCGCCTTGCCGGAAACACCCAAAGGAGGTCTGCGCACCAAAACCAAATAGTCGGGTCGCGTCGCTCGTTCGGGGGTGGGTCAATTTTAGACGAGCGAAGGTGGGTCAAATCCTCGCGAGCGTTGACA
>JANYBX010000428.1 GCA_025360615.1 Opitutia bacterium | reverse complement strand
AGCAGGCCGGCGGCGAGCAGAATAGGCGAGGCGAGGATGAGGCCGAGCAGCGCGAGAAAAATATCGCTCGCGCGCTTGATGCGCTCGAAGACGGGATCGCGCGCGATCTGAAAGCCTTCCTGAAAAAGCCAAGTCTGGTTGATGCGGTAGAGGGGGATTTTCTGCCAATGGATCTGATGAAACAACTCGAGCGTGTAGGTCGGCACGCCGTTGAAATAGAGCTGCACGAGTTGTTGGGAGAGCCCCGGCGCGAGTTCGCGGTTGCTCTCGCGAATGATGATCGCCTCGACGCTGAGACGGCCGGCCTGCACGTCGGCGAGGACGTCGCCGAAGAGCCGCAGGTAGTCGCGCTCGCTGGTGTCGAACGGAGCGATCGAGGCCTCGTTGACCACGGCGTAAATGACGGGTTGGCGCGTGCCCATCTTGAGGCACTCTTCGCGGAAATCACGGCAACTGGCCTGGTCGCCGAGAAAAACGAAACTCTGCTCGCCGCGCGCGGCTAGCGAGCGTTGGTAGATCATCCGCCGGTAGCCCAACGTGAGGGGAAAAAGGCCGACGAAGCTGAGCGCGATGACGCCGCGGCTGGATTGCAGCGAGTAGCCGCCGGAGACGAAGGCGTAGGTGAAAAGAAAAGTCGCGAGCAGGGCCGCGATGAGGGCGATGGTGTGTTGGCTCGCGTAGTCGACGCTCAACATATCCGTGCGCGGCCGATAACCGTCGATGAGGTAAATGGCGACGACAAGGGCGATTTCCGCCGGCACGAAACGCCCGAGGAGAAAGTGATCGGCGACGCCGCGGAAATGGCTGATGACGTTGAAAACGAGCACGGCCATCGCGAGATCCAGCAGCAGCAGGACGTAGGGAGTGGCGCGTTCGGAATTCATCGGATGGCAGAGAGCTAAATGGTGACGATGGCTTCAGCAAGCGCCGCCCAGTCGCGCGCGGCGCGGTCGGCTCCGCCGGTGGCGTGGGCGAACGCGAGGGCGGCGGCGGAGAGTCGCGCGCAATCGGCGGGAGCGGCACTGAGAGTGACGAGGGCGGCGGCGATGCCAGGGGCTTCGTCGCGGGTGAAGGCGAGGCCGAAATTCTGCACGCGCACGAGGCGCGCGAGTTCGCAATCACGCGGGCCGACGAACACCACGGGACGACCGATGGCGGCGATGCCGTAGAGTTTGCTGGGGAAGACGCTGGTCTCACAGCCGGGGCGCAGCGTGACGAAGTGAACGTCGCCGAGCGCGAGGGACTCGGCGAGGTGCGCGCGGGGTTGCGACGGGTGAAAGTGCACGTTGGCCAGATCGCGTCGCTGCGCCTCGGCGATGAGCGCGGCGCGTTGCGCGCCGGCACCGACGAAGACGAGTGCGATGTGCGGATGCGCGCGGAGGTGTTTGGCGACTTCGAGCAGCGGCTCAAGATCGTGAACGCGGCCGAAATTGCCCGAGTAGAGGGCGATAAATTTTCCCGTGAGATTCCACTCCGCGCGCAGCAGGCGGGCGGCGTGGGCGGGCTGAGGAGTGAGGCCGGCGGGAGCCCAGTTGGGAGAGAGAATGATTTTGGATGCGGCGACGCCGGCGCGGGCGAGCACGGCGGCCATGTCGGCACCGAGGGTCACACAGGCGTCGCTGTGGCGCCAGGCGAGGTTGCGCAGCGGGCGGAAGACGCGCGGCCATTCGTAGCCGGTGAGCGTGATGGCGACCTCGGGATAAATATCCTGCACCCAATGAATGATGCGCGCGCCGCACGCACGCGCGACGAGCCATGCACCGATGCCGATGAGCGGCGGGTCGGTGAGCGCGACCACGAGGTCGCCGCGCTGGGCGGTGAAGGCGAGTCGCGTGAGCGCGGCGAAATAAAACGTGGCGAAGTCCACGGCTTTGCCGGCGAGGCCGAAGCGACTCCAGCGGGTGCCGCGCACGCGGCGGATCAGCACGCCGCGGTGGGTTTCCACGAGGGGCGCGGAGGGGTTTCCGGGGCGGCTCGCGATGATGGTGACCGCGTGGCCGCGGGCGGCGAGCGCCTCGGCGAGGTCGGCGAGGAGCTGCGCGGTGGCGGGCTCGTCGGGCCAGTAGAAGCGGTTGAGGAAAACGAACCTCACGGGGATTTGGCGCGCAGCGTGCGGAGTTCGGCGGCGGTGAAACCTTCGTAGCGCGCGAGGAGGCGGCAGTAGCGCAGGCCGGGACGTCCGTCGAGAACGCCGCGACGGAGGAGATATTGATAGACGAAGCGCAGAGCGGGGCGGCAGGGCAGCGCGTAGCTGAAATGCTTGAGCGCGCGCCGGCGGCGGAGGCGTTCGCCGGCGAAGAGATCGGCGAACTTGACCGTGCCGGTGGACGCGAGGTGGGCGCGGGCCTCGGCGCGGGCGTAGCGGCGGTGTTTTTCCAGCCACTCGGTTTCACCACCGGAAGAGAGATCGTGGAGATAGTTCGCCTCCAAACGCGCGAGGCGCATGTCCGGCGCTTCGCGCTGGCCATGGCCGACCTCGAGGAAGCTGAACTGCGGCGCGCGCACGTAGCGGGCCTGCCACGCGGGGAAATCGGTGCAGCGGGGAATCCAGCGGGTTTCCCAGAGCATTTTTGGCGCGGCGAACATCCCGTCGAGGTCGGTGCGCGCGGCATGAGTGCGGCATTCGGCGATGAGTTCGGGCGTGAGCTGTTCGTCGGCGTCGAGGTGGAAAACCCACGGGTGGCGGAAGGGAATCTCGCGCTGCGCGTGGTTGCGCTGGCCGGCGAAGTTGTCGAAGGGGCGGGTGAAAACCCGGGCGCCGGCGGCGCGGGCGATCTCGGCCGTGCGGTCGGTGGAGCCGGAATCGAGCACTACGATGTCGTCGCAATCACCGAGCGAGGCGAGGCAGCGGGGCAGGTCGCGCTCTTCGTTCAGGGTGAGGATGAGAACGGAGAACATGGTTCAGCTCGCGGAATCGAGCCGGGCGTAGCGCACGGCGGAAAAAAAGCACAGCCACCACGTGAGCACGACGGCGGCGTTGCCGAAGGGAAACTCGATCCACGCATAGAGCACGATAAGCGCGCAGCCGGCGAGGAGGTAGGCGGGCAGGAGGCTGCGGGCCTGGCGGACGCGCGCGCCGGCGAGCGGGAGCAGCGCGCAAAGCCCGAGCAGGGCGGTGCCGACGACGCCGTGCTCGGCGACGGATTGCAGCCAGTCGCTGTGCGCGTCGGCGTAAAAAACGGGGAGCCGGTCGGCGGTGGATTTCTGCGTGTTGAAGAGAATGAAAACGTGGGGGTAGGACGACATGCCCCAGCCGAACCAGAGTTTTTCCCGCGCCATTTTCCACGTGTCGGCGTAGAGCGTGGCGCGCGAGCCGAGGCCGCCGCGCTCGCGCATCGCGGCGACTTGCTCCTCGGTCTTGGCGAAGCGCTGACTAATCGTTTCCCGGGCCACGAACCACACGCAGGCCGCGCCGATGAGACCGGCGGCGAGAACGCCGAGGAGCGGGCCGGCGAGGCTTTGGCCGTGACGGCGGTGGCGGATGAGGCGGATGGTGACGTGCAAAAACGCGCCGCCGAAGAGCGCCACCAGGAGCAGCGTGCAGGAGCGCGAGCCGCTCAACGGCACGGTGGCCGCGAGCACGAGTACGGCGAAGAGGCCGCCAAAGGCGGGGCTGTGGAAAAAATCCCGGCCGTCGTTGCGACGCGCGTAGTGCCACACGAGGCCGAGGCAGCCGGCGGTCATCAGCGTGGCGAAGGCACCCCAGTGATTGTGATAGATGAACGAGGCGAAAAAATAAACCTGCGGCGATTTCACCTGGCCGAAGAACAGGCCGGGCGAGTGCGCGAGTTTTTGCAGCGTGCCGAAAACGGCGAGCAGGAGGGCGTTCGCGCCCGCGAAGAAGAGCAGTCCGCGCAGCGCGCGACGCGAGCGGACGATGAGCGCGAGGGTGAAGCACGGGAGGAAGAGCGCGTCGAACAGCGCGAGTTCACGCAGGGCGAGCAGGGGGCGGGCGCTGCTCGGCCGCCACGCCGAGACGATGTTTTGCGCGAGGACCGGATCCGCGCCGAAGAGCATCTCGTGGAAACCCGGGGTGAAACCGGCGACGAGCACGAGGAGGTTGAAACCGGCGAAAGGCCAGAGCCAGCGCAGGGCGTGGAGGCCGCCTTCGGCGCGCTGGGCGTGATCCTTCACGTGGGCCAGCAGGAGGAAAATCGCGGGCGCGCCGGCGCAGGTGAGCGCGGTGCGAACCCAGCCGATGGCACCGCCGAAACCCCACGTGGCGAGAACGAGCAGCACGGCGACATGGACGAGCGCGAGCCATTCGAGCCGGCGCAGCGGGCGCGGTGGAGCGGAGCGGTCGTCGCGGGGGCTGGAGGCGTGCACTAGGAGCGGAGTTGCGCGTAGAAATCGGTGAGGAGGCGCGCGGAGTTTTCCCACGAGCAGTCGCGCAGGACCGACTCGCGCGCGAGCGCGCCGCGGGCACGGAGATTTTCCGGCGACTCGGCGGTGGCGGTGCGGAGCGTGCGGCCAAAATCATCCCACGGCACGCACCAGCCGGCGCCGGTGGCGTTGAGGGTCGTCCAGGGCGTGGTGTCGGTGACGAGCGGGGGGACGCCGTGCGCCATCGCCTCGGCGATCACGAGGCCGAAGTTTTCGTTGTGCGAGGGGAGGAGAAAAAGTGAGGCGATGGCGTAGGGTGGCGGCAGACCGGCACCGTTGTAGGCGCGCACGCGGCCGGTGCCGGAGGCGCGGAGCACGTAGCGTTCGAGTACCTCGGGCGTGTAGTCCTCGGGCAGACCGACGAGGAGGAGCAGCCAGTCGCGCGGGGCGTGCTCGAGCCAGAGGTCGATCAACTCGATCACGCGTTTTTTGAGGTGAAAGCGGGAATAGAAAAGCGCCACGGGCCGCCCGGTGACGGCGGGACAGGTTTCCCGCCAATACGCGGCGGCGGCGGCAGTGTCGGCGGCGGTGGGAGCGGCGACGCCGTTGGGGGCGACGCAGATGGGCTGGCTGAAGCCGAGGGCTTTGATTTCGGCGGCTTCCTCACGGCTGGTGGCGTGCCAGCCGGCGACCGCTTCGAGCGCGCCGGGGTGGATGAGCTGGCGCGCGAGTTTTTTTCGCCCGCCGTGGTGATGCCAGGCCCAGTGGCTCATCATGCCGCGCGGCGAGAGGACGAGGGGCGCGGCGCGGCGTTTCGCGGCGAGATGCGCGTAGTGCAGGGTGCGCAGCCAGAGCGAGTGGTGGTGATAGATGTCGGCCCTGCTCGCGTGCAGGCGCTGGCGGAGTCCGCGCGAAGGACAGAGGCTTTGTGGCCAGTCGCGTTGGAAAGTTTCGATGCTCAGCGTGTCCTCGGTGCGGGCGGGGCCGGGATGGGGGTCGGTGGTGAGCAACTCGACGGTGTGGCCGGTGCGGGCGAGCGCGAGGGAGGTGGCCAGCACGGATTTGCTGGGGCCGCCGTGGCGCTCCTCGAGGCTGGGGACGATTTGAGCGACGTGCATCGGGTGGTCAGCTTGCCGGGGAGGACGCGGACTCAAAGTCTAAACGGAACCGCGCGCGGCAGGAACGGCGACCCGGGCGAGATCGGCGAGGACGGTGCGGGCGATCTCGGCGTAGTCGAATTGCCGCGCGTGGGCTTGGGCGCGGGCGGAGAGTTCACGGCGAAGGTTGGCGTCGGTGAGTAGACGCGCGAGCGCGGCGGCGAGATCGGCTTCGGCGGTGGCGGCGGTGTGGTCGAAGACGAGTCCGGTTTGGTCTGGAACGACCAGTTCGTTGAAACACGCGAGCTGCGAGACGACGGGCGCGCAGCCGGCGGCCATCGCCTCGGCGACGGCGACGCCGAAGGTCTCGCCTTTCTCGGCGAGGCTCGGGTAGCAGAAAATATCCATCGCGCCATAGCGGCGGGCGAGCGCGGCGGGATCGAACTCGGGGCCGGTGAACGCGAGGCGTTCGCCGAGGGCGGGGGAAAATTCCGCGCGCAGGCCGGCGAGCCAAGCGTCGCCACCGCCGCCAGCGGCGACGGCGGAGGGGCCGACGAGTTCGAGCCGCCACGGCGGAAGGTCAGTGCGCGCGGCGAGGCGGGCAGCGGCGGCGAGGAGAAGGCGCAGGCCTTTTTCCGGATGGAGGCGGCCGATGTAGCCGATGGTGAGCGGGGCGGGCGGCGGGAGTTTACCGGCGGACGCCGCGGCGTGGAGTGGCCAGTCGATGGGAAAAGGAAAGCGGGTGATGCGCGGGGCGAGCCGGGGATTTTCCGCGATGAGTTTCGCGGTGAC
>JANYBX010000176.1 GCA_025360615.1 Opitutia bacterium | reverse complement strand
TCCGTTCAGGTAAACTTTGGCGCTCCAGATTAAAGTGTATTAGCTAGGGGCGTCTTGTATAATGGTGATAGCTCTGACACGGAGCGTTGACGTAATGGTGATGTCTACGATCACGGTGGTGATGATAACCATCACCATTCTGACGCCGGACTACGATGGCTGCCAGGCCGCGGGAGTGAGCGGCGTGAGGTCATCCCGATTGGTCATCGAGGGCAGACGGCGCAGGACGTCGCGGAGGTAGGCGAGCGGATCTTTGCCGTGGCGCTGGCAGGAGACGACCAGCGAGTAGATGATCGCCGAACGCTGGCCGGCACCGGGATGACCGATGAAGAGCCGGTTTTTCTTGCCGATGGCCGACGGTCTGATCGCGTTTTCGACGAGGTTATTGTCCAGCCGGGTAATCGAGTGCTGCTGATGCGCGACGAGCACGTCCCAGTGATTGAGTAAATATCCACAGGCTTTGCCGAGCTGCGACTGCGGCAGTGCCTGTCGGGCCAGTCCCTCGGTGATCCGGCGCAGCCAGAACCAGCGTCGCGCAAAGTGCTCCTGACGCAGCGCCGCTCGGCGGTCGCCGACTTTCGCCTCATCCCACTGCGCCTCGAGGCGGTAGAGCCGGCTGATGATCCGCAAGACGACGTTCGCCGCCTTCGGTCGCTCTTCCAGGGCGTCGTGGAACTTGCGTCGCACATGCGCCCAACAGCCCACCCGCACGATGCCGCCGTGTTTGCGCTCGTGGCTCGCATACGCGCCGTAAGCATCGGACTGGAGGATGCCGCGGAAGCTGCCCAGCAAAGACGGCCGCTCAGCGTGAGCGCGCGATTCGCGGAACGCGAAGACGACGTCGGAGCCGGGTCGACTGATCACCCACAGGTAACACGGTCGTGTTCCGCGCCGGTCGTGATCCGGGTCGTTGCATTTGACCGGCGTCTCATCGGCCTGAAGATAGTTTCCCCCGATCAATCCGCGGTGCAGGTGATGATAGATCGGCTCCAGCCACAGGGCCGCCACTTCGACCCAGTCGCACATGCTGCGCCGGCTGATCGGCGCGCCCCAGCGCGCCGACATCTGCTCCTGCCGATACAGCGGCAGGTGATCGACGTATTTGCTGATCACGATCCACGCGATCAATCCCGCCGAGGCGTAGCCGCCCGGCACCACTCGCGCCGGCGCCGGTGCCAACACCGGCGGCCGCTGGCGGTCCAAGCGGTGCCGGAACTTCGGCCGCACGATCTCGCGCTTCACCACCTGCGGCGGGATCACATCGATCTCAAAGGTGCGCTCTTCGCCGATTCGCTCGTAGAGCTCCGGATCCTTTTTCACCGGCTCCGGGATGAGTTCAATCGTCTCGGTCACCGGCAGGTGCGCAAACGTCTCGGCCGGCGTCGGGCGGGACGGCTTCGCCCCCTTGGTCCGCTCATACGTGATCTGCTCGGTGCGGTCGGCCACGGCCATTTTTGCTGCGTCGACTTCCATCAACTTCAGTTGGGCCGGATCGAGTTTCTCGCTCTTGTCGCTGCCGAAGGTCCGCTTCTTATACCAGGCGAGCTGGGCCCGCAAGACCGCCACCTCGTGCCGCAGGATCTGGACTTCTTCGAGAGTGGAGGCCGGGGTGCTCAAGGTTGAGCGCTTACGAAAAAAAGTCGGCGCGCAGGTTCCAGGCGTTTCAGTCTTTTTGTATCAGCGTTCAGACCACGGCTTGAGCGAACCGTGTTTCAACTCCACGCCGCCAATGAGGAGGGCCAGCGCCTCCGGCGCGAGGGAGAGTTTCGCGCGGCTGTCGCCCGGCGCCGGCCACGAGAAGCGGCCCTGCTCGAGCCGCTTCGCCAGCACCCACACCCCGGTGCCGTCCCAATACAGCAGCTTCAGCCGCGTGCGCCCGCGGTTGATGAACGCGAAGATCGCCCCGCTCTTCGGATCCTCCTGCAGTTGCTCGCTCGCCGCGCTCCACAGTCCGTTGAAGGATTTGCGCATGTCCACGGGCTGCACCGCCACGTAAATTTTGATCGCCGCCGGAAACGCGAGCATCGGTTCACGCGCGCAGCGCCCGCATCAGTTCCGCCAACTCGCCCGGCCGGCCGCCTCGCAGCACCGTTCCGTCCGGCAAACGCACCTCGAGCGGCGCGGGTTCGCGCGGCGCCGCCAACGCTGGCAATCGCACCTCGGTGAACTTGATTCCGCTCCTGGGCGCACCGCGGCGTTGCGCCTTCATCACCCAGCCGGCAAACGTCGGATACTTCACTCCCTCGCGCCGGGCAAACCCCGCCATCGTCAGTCCGCTCGCCTGGAACGCCTCGACCAGCTGCGCTCGCCGCTCCGCCGGCGTCACGCGCCGTCCGCGCGCGTCTCGCTTCTCTCCCGTGTCCACCAGTTCCGCTGTGATCGCTCCCATCGACGCAGCTTACACCCTCCTCGCTCCTCCGGCTAGGTGGCACCCCAGCGGACGCTTACGAAATAACTCATTACC
>JANYBX010000135.1 GCA_025360615.1 Opitutia bacterium | reverse complement strand
TCAAGGGACAAAAAGATTTTCCCCAGCGCGTGCCCGTCGCCGTGGAATTGGTGACCAAGGCAAACATCGCGAAATTCGGCGACTATGGCCGCAAGCCCTGAGGCAGGAGTAGGGCGCGTCACCGATCCGCCCTCACAGCCCCCGCGCCGGGAAAGAGCCGGTCCCGGACCGACGCTGCTGCTGGCCATCGCGACGACACTCAGCGCGCTGCTTTGGGCGTTTCCCCCCTTTCGCATCGTGCCGCTAAAATCGGCCGCCGTGCCGGCGTCCGATCGGGCCTACTTCGAGGCCGCGACGGCCGCCTTGCGAATCTGGACCACGGATTTGCGCCCCGCCGCCGCGCGCGCCACCGAGCTGAAGACGTTCGCGCGCCAGCTCGGCGAAAATCCGGCAGCGGCGAAGCAACAGCACGCGCGTTCGGCCGGCCTGGGCATCGCGTATTATTTCGTCCGGGGCAGCGGCCGGGTGATCGCCCGTGAGCGCAACACCGTGCTTCTCGCGCTCGACGGTGCTGAGCCGGCCACGGTGGCGCTGCGAATCGGGCCGGTGTTCGGCAACGCCGTGCGCGATGGTTGCGGCCTTCTCGACGTGAATGCGTTTCCCGGATTGCAGGAGTTCAACGCGCTCGCCGCCGAGCTAAATGCGCTCGTGGAAAAAAACGTGATCCCGACGCTGCGCGAAAAAGCGGTGGTCGGCGCGCAGGTCCATTTCGCCGGTTGCGCCGAGGCGCCGGAGACCGTCGGCGGCACGGGTGAGCCGCTCCTCACCCTCATCCCCGTGGAGGCCGAGGTGCGCTGATGCCGACCGCGAGCGACATCGTCCTGGAGGCGGCGGGAATCGAGAAATCTTTTCCCGGCGTGCGCGCGCTCGACGGCGTGGCGTTGCGCGTGCGCGCGGGCCGGCTGGTCGCGCTCCTCGGCGAAAACGGCGCGGGCAAATCCACGCTGATGAACATCCTCTCCGGCGTTTACCCGCCCGACGCCGGCACGATCCGGCTCGACGGCCGCGAGGTCCGCTTCGCCAACCCGCGCGAGGCGCAGGCGCTCGGCATCGGCATCGTCCATCAGGAGCTCAACCTCGTGCGTTATCTCTCCGTGGCGGAAAATATTTTTCTGGGTCGCGAGCCGCTCACCGTCACTGGGCTGATCGACTACCGAAAGTTACACGCGGATACGGCGGCGGTGTTGAAGCGACTGGATCTCGCGGTCGCACCCGGGACGCTCGTCGCCGATCTTCGCGTCGGCCAGCAGCAGGTCGTCGAGATCGCGCGCGCCGTGTCGGCCGAGGCGCGCGTGCTCATCCTGGACGAGCCCACGTCGTCCCTCTCCGCGCACGAGGTCGAGGTGTTGTTCGGCGTGATCGCGGAGCTGAAAAGCCGCGGCGTCGCCATCATTTACATCACGCACAAGTTCGAGGAACTCGCGCGCGTCTGCGACGACGTCACGATCATGCGCGATGGCCGCGTGGTCGGCGAGGCGTTGCTCACCGAGCTGACGCGCGACGCCATCGTGCGGCAGATGGCGGGGCGCGAAGCGAAGGAGGTTTTTCAGAAGTCTCCGGCCGTGCTGGGTTCGGAGATTCTTCGCGCCGATGAAATCACGCTGCCCGGCGAAGGAGCAGGGCGGCCGTTTCTCGTGGAGAAAGTTTCCCTCTCCCTGCGACGGGGCGAAGTGCTCGGAGTTTTCGGGCTCGTCGGCGCCGGGCGCACGGAGTTGTTGGAAACTTTATTCGGCCTCCATCCCGAGCGCTCGACGGGCCGCGTCTCGGTCAACGGCCAGGCCGTGAATTTCACTTCACCGCGCGATGCCATCGCGGCGGGACTCGCACTGGCACCCGAGGATCGCAAGCGCGACGGCCTCGTGCTGCCGATGAGCGTCGCGGCCAACGCCAGCCTCGCGAGCCTCGACCGCACGCTGCGTGGCGGGCTCGTCAGCGAGTCGCGCGAGGCCGCCTACATCACGCCCTACATCGAGCGGTTCCGCGTGAAGACGCCGTCGCTGCATCAGCTCATCGTGAACCTCAGCGGCGGCAACCAGCAGAAGGTGATTCTCGCCAAGTGGCTCGCGACCTCGCCGAAGATTCTGCTGCTCGACGAGCCCACGCGCGGCATCGACGTGAATGCGAAGCGCGAGATCTACGCTTTCATCGACGAGCTCGCCCGCGCCGGCCTCGGCTTGGTCGTCGTGTCGTCGGAGCTGCCCGAGATTCTCGCGCTCTCGGACCGTGTGATGGTCCTGTGCGAGGGCCGCAAGACCGCGGAGTTTTCCCGCGCCGACGCCACGCCGGAACGCGTGCTCCACGCCGCACTGCCCGATCTCGCCGCCATCGTTTCCTAAAATGAGCGCCTCGAAATCCGCCGCTTTTTTCGCCCGCTTCCGCTCGCTGCTCGCGCTGGCGTTGATGGTGCTCGCCCTGTGTTTGCTCTCGGATCGCTTCCTCACGCCCGACAACGGCTGGAACATCCTGCGGCAAATCTCCGTGAACCTCTGCCTGTCGATCGGCATGACGCTCGTCATTCTCAGCGGCGGCATCGATCTGTCGGTCGGCGCGATCCTCGCCCTCTCCGGCGCCATCGCGGCCGGGCTGCTCAAGCACGGCATCGCGCTGCCGGCCTTCGACGTGCTGCTGCAATTCACCACGGCCGGCGCCATCGTGGCCGGCCTCTTCGTCGGTGCCGGATTGGGCTGGTGCAACGGCGTCGCGATCACGCGGTTTCAACTGCCGCCCTTCGTCGCGACGCTCGGGATGTTCAGCATCGCGCGCGGCCTCACGATGCTGTGGACGGGTGGTTTCCCGATCACGGGGCTCGGCTCCAGTTTCGGTGAGATCGGCACGGGCACTTTTCTGAGCGTGCCGATGCCGGTGTGGATCATGTCGGTGCTCGTCGCGATCTTCGTGCTCGTCACGCGCCGGCTGCGTTTCGGCCGACATCTCTACGCCGTCGGCGGTAACGAGCGCGCCGCACGCCTCACCGGCCTGCACGTGAACCGCATTAAGATCGCCGTCTACACGCTCGCTGGCGCGCTCGCCGGCGTGGCCGGTCTCATCGTCACGTCGCGCCTCGATTCCGCGCAGCCCAACGCCGGCCTCGGCTACGAACTCGACTCCATCGCCGCCGTCGTGATCGGCGGCACGTCGCTCTCCGGCGGACGCGGCTCGGTGACTGGGACCGTTCTTGGGTGCTTGATTATTGGCGTGCTGAACAACGGCCTCTTTCTCCTCAACGTCTCGCCGTTCTGGCAGCAGGTGATCAAGGGCGTCGTTATTCTCCTCGCCGTCGCGATCGACAAGATGAACGCCCGCGGCCGCGATTCCTGATGAACCACCTTCGCCTCATTCTCCCGTTGGCGCTCGCGGTTTGTTCGCTGCCGACATTGTCCGCCGCCGCGCCACGCCCCCGCGTCCTCGTCTCCACCGACATCGGCGGAACCGATTTCGACGACTTCCAGTCGCTCGTGCATCTCTTGGTTTACGCGGATGCCGTGGACCTCGAAGGGATGATTGCTTCGCCGTGGGGTGCGGCGCGGAACCGAAAGGAAAATCTCCTGAAGATCATCGAACGCTACGAAGTCGATTTTCCGAATCTGAAAACGTATTCCTCGCGCTATCCCACACCCGACGCGTTACGCGCGCTCACGAAACAAGGCGGCACCGATTCCGCCGATCTCCGTGGCTGGGGCGAACGCACCGAAGGCTCTGACTGGATCGTCCGCTGCGCAAAGCGCGACGACCCGCGTCCGCTCTGGCTGCTCGTCTGGGGCGGCATCGACGACCTCGCCCAAGCGCTCCACGACGACCCTTCGATCAAGTCCAAGCTTCGCGTCTACTTCATCGGCGGCCCCAATAAAAAATGGTCCACCACCGCCTACGACTACATCGCCCGCGAACACCGCGACCTCTGGATCATCGAGGCCAACTCCACCTACTACGGCTGGTTCGAGGGTGGAAATCAGGAGGGCGATTTGGGCCGCGCCGCGTTCATCCCCGCTCACGCCAAGGGCCGCGGCGCGCTCGGCGATTATTTCGCGAACATCGCGACGAACGTTAAAATGGGCGACACGCCCTCGCTCGGCTACATCCTCGGCGCCCTGCCCGAAGCGCCCCACAGCGATTCGTGGGGCGGGCACTTTGTGCGCGCGTGGGAGCGGCCCCGCGTCGTCTTCGACCGCGCACCCACCGCGGCCGACATCGTCGAGACCTACGCGATCGTCGAACTCATTTATCACCCCGCCGGCCCCACGCCCGCCGCGGCTTCGGCTGCGCTGGTCGTCGACCAGCAGGAGTTCGCTGGCTTCGTCGATGCTGAGGGAGGGTGGCATTTTCTATTCTCCCCGAAGGAGCCGAGGAGCTGGTCCTACGCGATCAAGAGCAGCCATCCCGGGCTCGACGGCCGGACCGGCGGCTTCACCTCGAAGCTGCCCGCGCCCGCCCTCGCGGGAAAACCCTCCGCGCATTTTCCGAATTGGTGGACCGACGATCCCGATCCGCGCTGGAGCGAGGGCGTGCATCAGGGCGCGAAGACCGTGAGCCGCTGGCGCGAGGATTACCTCCGCGATTTCGCCGCGCGTCTGGAGCGCTGCAAGGCCCCCGCGTCCCCTCTCACGCCATGAAACTTCACCCTTTTCTGATCCTCTTCGCCGGCCTCGCCTTCGGCCTCGGCTCCCGGCTCGCCGCGTCCGACAAACTCCGCGTCCTCGTCCTCACCGACATCGAGAACGAGCCCGACGACGCGATGTCGATGGTGCGTTTTCTCACCTACACGAACCAGTGGGACGTCGAGGCTCTCATCG
>JANYBX010000119.1 GCA_025360615.1 Opitutia bacterium | reverse complement strand
GGATGAGCACAAGAATTCCGAGGGCGACGGCCAGACCAAGGCCGCGATGCGCCGCCTCGCCCGCCGCCTCATGCAGAAACAAATGCTCTCCGCCGTGCAGACGGCCGACGTGATCGTCACAAATCCGACCCACTTCGCCGTCGCGCTGAAATATGAGCGCGGCATCGACCAGGCCCCGGTCGTCCTCGCGAAAGGCGAGAACCGTTTTGCCCAGCGCATCAAGGCCCTCGCCGCCGAGCACGGCGTGCCCACCGTCGAGAACAAGCCCGTCGCGCGCCTCCTCTTCGCCATGGGCAAGGTCGGCGAGACGATTCCCTCTGAGCTCTACCAGGCGGTCGCCGAGATTCTCGCGGTCGTTTACCGCACGCACCGCTACTATTTTCACCGCTTGAAAACGCGCCGCCTGGAGGCCGCGAGCTAAGCCATGACCGCGTCCCCCTCCAGTCCCGTCGCGATGCTGCTGAAGCGCGCCGATCTCATTTTCACCGGCGGCCTGTTCGTCACGGTGCTCCTGCTCATCATGCCGATCCCGGCGGTGATGCTGGATGTGTTCCTCGCGCTCAACATCGGCCTCTCCCTCCTCGTGCTGCTCGCGATCGTCTACGTGAAGGATCCGCCCGAGTTCTCCGGTTTCCCCACGCTGCTGCTCGCGCTCACCCTCTTTCGCCTCGCGCTCAACATCAGTTCCACGCGGCAGATTCTCGTCCACGGCTACGCGGGCCAGATCATCGAGTCGTTCGGGCACTTCGTCATTCAGGGCAACTACATCGTCGGTGCGGTGGTGTTCCTGATTCTCGTCGTCATCAATTTCGTCGTCATTACCAAGGGCGCCGGCCGCATTGCCGAAGTCAGCGCGCGGTTCACACTCGACGCGCTGCCCGGCAAACAGATGGCCATCGATGCCGAGTTGAACGCGGGCATCATCGACGAAGTCACCGCCACCGCCCGCCGCGTGAAAGTGCAAAAGGGCGCCGATTTCTACGGCGCGATGGACGGCGCCTCGAAGTTCGTGCGCGGCGATGCCGTCGCGAGCATCATCATCACCCTCGTCAACATCATCGGCGGTTTCGCCATCGGCGTTTTCCAGATGGGCCTCTCGCTCGGCGAGGCGCTCCAGAAATTCACCCTGCTGTCCATTGGCGATGGCCTCGTCTCGCAGATTCCCGCGCTCATTCTTTCCGTCGGCGCCGGCATTCTCGTCACCCGCGCCTCCGACAATTCCAACCTCGGCACGCAGCTCGCCGGCCAGCTCTTCCGCTATCCCCGCGCCCTGAGCATCGCCGCCGGCATGTTGATTCTCTTCGGCCTGATGCCCGGCATGCCGCTCCTTCCCTTTGTCATTCTCGCTGGTATCGCCGGCTATCTCGCCAAGATTCTCACCGCCGAGGAAAAGGCCACCGGTCACGCGTTTGGCGCCGAGCCCGACCGCGTGGTTGGAAAATCCGCCACGGCCAAGGCCGGGGACAAAACCGCCCTCGGGGCCGCGCCCGCCGCGAGCACGCCCGGCGGTGCCGAGGATGTCCGCAAGCTCATCGAGCTCGACGTCTTTGCCATCGAGATCGGCTACGGCCTCGTCTCCCTCGCCGACTCGAAAGCCGGCGGCGAACTCCTCGGCCGCGTCACCGGCGTCCGCAAGGCCCTCGCCCGCGAAAAGGGCATCGTCGTCCCGCCCGTTTCCGTTCGCGACAACCTCGAGCTCGAGGCCAACGACTACCGTTTCCTCCTGCGCGGCAAGCCCGTCGCCCGCGGCCAGCTCATGCCCGGCCGCTGGCTCGCGATGAACGTCGCCGGCAGCAAGGTCCGCCTCAAGGGCGTGCCCACCCGCGAGCCCGTCTTCAATCTTGAAGCCACGTGGATCGACGAGTCCGAGAAAAAAACCGCCGAGATCAACGGCTTCACCGTCGTCGATCCGGCCTCGGTCCTCATCACGCACCTTTCCGAGACGCTCAAGCTCAACGCCCACCACCTCCTCGGCCGCCAGGAAGTGCAGTCGCTCGTCGATCACCTCAAGCTCACGCAGCCCGCCCTCATCGGCGAACTCCTGCCCGATCTCGTCACCCTCGGCATCATCCAGCGCGTCCTTCAAAACCTGTTACGCGAGAACGTCGCGATCCTCAACCAGCCGCTCATTCTCGAAGGCATCGCCGACTTCGCCGCGCTCTCGAAAAATCCCGACGACCTCAGCGAACTCGTCCGCCGCCGCCTCGGCCTCTACTTCGTCCCGGAATACGAAACCCGCCCCGGCGTCGTCCGCGCCGTCACGCTCGACCCGCGTTTCGAGCAGTGGCTCGCCTCCAAGATTCACCGTTCGCCGACCGAGGTCGGCCTCGCCCTCGATCCCGGCACCGCCCGCCATCTCCTCGAGGAAATCACCCGCCGCACCGGCGAACTCACCCTCGCCGGCCAGCCCGCGCTCATGGTCGTCTCGACCGAGATTCGTCTCCCGCTCAAGCGCTTCTTCGAGTCCTCCGCGCCCCGCGTCACCGTGCTCGCGTTTCAAGAATTGCCCGCCGCCACCGAGGTCGAAAACGCCGGCATCATCCCGCCGCCCGCGCACCTCGCCCGTTCTGAAGTCCCGCTCAAGGCCGCCGCATGAAACCCAGTAGCGAGTATCTCCTCGGTGCCCGGCCTACCCACTACTCGCTACCCGCTACCCGCTACTGATCGCCGCCATGTCCCCCGACGCCCAACCGCCGATCCCCGGCTCCTGCTACAAATTCACGGTGAAATCCGCGGAGCAGGCCGTCTCGCTCATCCGGGAAAAACTCGGCCCGACCGCCCGCGTGCTCACCGTGCGCGCCATCGGCGACACCGGCTGGAGAAAATTTTTCTGCGCGCCGCGCCTTGAAGTCATCGCGCAAGTCGATGCGCCCGCCTCGCCGAAAATCGCCGCCATCTCGGCCGAGCCCGCGACGCCGCTCGCCGAAAAGCCCGCCGCCCATGCTCGCTTCACCCAGTCGCCCATCGCGCTCCAAGGTCTCGCCGGCCTGCTCCGTCGCTCCGGTCTCACCGAGACCGCGCTCACCCGCCTGCAAGCCGACGCGCAATGGTCCGACCTCAACTCACTCCCGCTGCACCGCGCGCTCGCGGAAACCTCCCGCCTCCTCCGCGCCCAAGCCGATGCGCGTCCGTCGCGCCCGCCGCTGACTCGCGCCGCGTTTCTCGGCGCTCCCGGCGTCGGCCGCACCACCGCTCTCTGCAAATGGCTCTCGTCGGAAGTGTTTCGCCGCGCCCGCGTCGGCCACGTCGTCGCCGTCGAGTTTGACCGCCCGAACTCCCTCGGGCCGCTGCCGATTTTCAGCGAAGCGCTCGGCGTGCCGCTCGCACATTTTCCCTGCGAGACTCGCCCAGCGATGCCCGGCGGTTTCGTTTATTTCGACCTGCCCGCCCTCTCGCCGCGCCGCCCCGCCGACAACCAGCCGCTCGCCGACTGGCTCGACCACGAGCAGATCAACGAACGCGTCCTTGTCCTCAACGCCGCCTATGACCGCGCCGCGATGCGCGACGCCTACACCGCCGGCCGCGACCTCGGCGCCACGCATTTGGTTTTCACCCACCTCGATGAAGTCCCGCAGTGGGGCAAGCTCTGGGACTATCTCTTCGACGAGGCCCTCGAGCCGCTCTTCCTCGCGACCGGCCCGTCGCTCACCGGCGACCTCGAGGACGATGTCTCCGGCGCGCTCGTCCGCCGCACGTTGCCCGACAACTAAAATTTTTCGCCCTCCGCCCGCACCCCACGCTCATGAAATTTGTTTTCCTCTCCGGCGGCTTCGCCGGGTTCCTCATCGCCGCCGCCACCGGCTGGCAGGCGGAACATTCCGCGCAGCGCATCTTCCTCGATGCCGCCGTGGGCTGCCTCGCGGGCGCACTTCTCTTTCGTTGGTTCTGGACCGTCCTCGTGGGCGGCATTCGGGAAACGATTCTCACTCGCCACGCTGCGGCTATCGCCGCGGCTCCGGCTGCCAAGAAACAGTAAACGTCAGTCCATGCTCACATGAATACCGCCACCGCCCCCGCCCCAATCCCTGGCATGGAAGCTACGCCCGCCGCCGCCTGGCGCGCGTATCAGGGAGTCTCACCGAGCGCCATCGATGAAAAGGATTTGATCGAGCGCTATCTGCCCCTCGTCCGCAATGTCGTCGATCGCATCAAGCTCAACGTGCCCGCGCACGTCGATGCCGACGATCTCTACAGTGTCGGCATCACCGGCCTCCTCGCCGCCGTCCGCAAATTTGATCCCGAGCAGGGGAACACGTTTGCCGGCTACGCCGCCATGCGCATCCGCGGCGCCATCCTCGACGAACTCCGTCGCATGGACTGGTGCCCGCGCCGCGCCCGCGCCCGCTCCCGCAAACTGAAATCCGCGATCAACGACGTGGAGCAGAAATTCGGCCGCGCCGCCACCGATGCCGAGGTCTCCGCCGCGCTCGGCCTCGACGCGAAGGAATATAACAAATGGGTCGAGGAGGCGAAACCCGTCACCTTCATCGCCATCGACCAATGCGGCGAACGCGAGGAAGGCCAGGGCGCCTCCCTCCACGAACTGCTCGCCGACGACTCCGACGTCACCGGCCGAGACAACCTCGAAAAAGCCGAGCTGCTGCAACTTCTTACTCAAAGAATCGCCGAGCTGCCCGATATACCGAGGAAGATCCTCGCCATGTATTACTTTGAAAACCTCCGCCTGGCCGAAATCGCCGCGGTGTTCGGCCTCACGGAGTCGCGCATCTGCCAGATTCACGCCCAGACCATCATCGGGCTCCGCGCCTACCTGCAACGGGTGCGCAACCGCTAGTCGCATCCGCCCGCTGGCGGAATCCTTCTCATGCTTATCATTGTTGGAGCACTCATCGTCATTGCCGCGACCCTCGGTGGGTTCATGATGGAGGGAGGCAAGCCTATCTTGCTCATGCAGCCGGCGGAGTTCGTCGTGATCGGAGGCATTTGTCTCGGCGTCGTCGTCATCGCGAGCCCTGCGCACGTGCTGAAGGAAGTCCTGCACAAGACGATCGGCGCCATCAAGGGCAAGGCCGAGGGCATGAAGGAATTCTCCGAGCTGCTCAAGCTGCTCTACGAGATTTTCATGATCGGCCGCCGCAGCGGCTTGATCGCTCTGGAAGAGCACGTGATGGACCCGAAGAACAGCGCGATTTTCAAAAAATATCCCTCGGTGCTGAACCACCACGAGCGCCTTGAATATCTTTGCAACGGCCTCAAGCCCGTCATCGACGGCAAGATCAAGCCCGACCAGCTCTCCGATCTGATGGAAGCCGAGCTCGACGCGAAAGCCACCGAGGCCGAGCACCCCCTCCACGTGATCCAGCTCGTGGCCGATTCGCTCCCCGCCATCGGCATCGTCGCCGCCGTGCTCGGCATCATCAACACCATGTCCGCCATCTCCGAGGGCCCCGAGGTCGTCGGTGAGAAAGTCGCCGCCGCGCTCACCGGCACGCTCCTCGGTATTTTTATCGCTTATGGTTTTATGAGCCCGCTCGGCGCGCGCCTGAAAGCCAACGTCGCTTCCGACGAGCAATTCTTGAAATGCATCATGCAGGCCGTCGCCGGTTTCGCGAAAGGTCTCGCCCCGCTCACCGCCGTCGAGATCGCCCGCCGCTCGCTCGACAGCCACGTGCAGCCCAACGGCCCCGAACTCGAAAAAGAGCTGAAGGCGCTCGGCGCAAAATAAGGGAACGCTCCCCATGGCCCGAAAAAAAGCAGCCGCGCACCACGGTGGCGCTTGGAAAGTGGCCTACGCCGACTTCGTCACCGCCATGATGGCGCTCTTCATGGTGCTGTGGATCTCCTCGCAGGATCAGAAAATCCTCATCGCCACCTCGAAGTATTTTCAAAACCCCTTCAGCTCGCCGATGACCAACTCTTCCGGCGTCATGCCGTTCAACAGTAACAAAACGACCACCAGCTCCGGTCGTGAAGCGGGCGACGAAAAAGAGGCGAGCCGCAACAAGCAGGTGCAGCTCACGTTTCTCAGCGCCGTCGCCGCCGATTTTTACCGCCTGCTCCACCTCGACGAAAATCTCGCCGGCAAACCCATCGACATCCAAGTGACCACCGATGGCCTCCGCGTGACCCTCTTCGACCGCGCCAAGCGCCCCATTTTCGTGGACGACACCACCGAACTCACCGAGTGGGGCGATTTCGTGATGCAAAGCCTCGCGTGGAATATCGACCACCACCATTTCCGCGTCACCATCGACGGCCACACCCGCATGCGTGCCGAGTCCGCGAAACCTGAATACACCAGTTGGGAACTCTCCGCCGACCGCGCCAACGCCGCCCGCCGCAGTCTCGTCCACTACGCCGTCGATCCGCAGCAGATCGAGCGCGTCACCGGCTACGCCGATACCAAGCCGGTCCCCGGCGAAGCGCCCGATTCCGACGCGAACCAGCGCGTTACCTTCAGTCTCACCCTCACCTCAAAGCCCAAGTTCAAGGACAAGGTGCTCGTCGATCAACCCGTCCCGCTGGCGCCCGCCGCCTCGGTTGAACCCTCCCATACCCCGACCTCGTGAAACCATTTCTCCAAGGCAAAAAAGCCCTCAACCTCGCCGCGCTCCGCCTCCCGCCCGGCTTCGGCCCCGCGCCGAAAGTCCACCATGCCGGCGCCCACCCGCCCGCCGACGCGCCCCACGAAGTTTCCCACGCCTCCGTCGAAACCATCAAGGAAGGCGACAAAATCGTGCGCCTGATTGTGACCTGCGCCTGCGGCGAACGCGTCGAGATCGAGTGCCTCTACCCCGCCGGGCACTGAACCACGCCCCGGCGCGCAAACCGGCCGGGCCCCACGCTCACGTTTCACCGGCGCGCTCGCGGCTCGCCTCACCCGCGACCCGCCGCTTTCCCTCGACGCCCGGCACGGCACCTGCATTTTTCCTCGGCGGTGCCGCCCGAGTTTTCTCCCGCTTCTCCGTCCGCCCCGCCGCCCATCGCCGACTACGAACTGTTGCGCCTCATCGGCCGCGGCAGCTACGGCGACGTGTGGCTCGCCCGCGGCGTCACCGGGGTTTTTCGCGCGGTAAAAATCGTCTGGCGCGACCGCTTCGACGACGTGCGCCCCTACGAACGCGAGTTCGAAGGCATCACCCGTTTCGCCGCGATCTCGTTGCGCGAACCCTCGCAACTCGCCCTCCTCCACGCCGGCCGGCAGGACGCCGCCGGCTTTTTCTACTACGTGATGGAACTGGCCGACGATGTGACCAACGGCCGCGAGATCGACCCCGCCACCTACGTCCCCTGCACGCTCAAGGATTTTTCCTCCCAACGCGGCCACCGCCTCGACACCGCTGAAGTCGTCGCGCTCGGCACCGCCCTCGCCCGCGCGCTCGCCAGCCTGCACGCCGCCGGCCTCGTCCACCGCGATATCAAACCCTCCAACGTCATCCTCGTCGGCGGCGTGCCCAAGCTCGCCGATGTCGGCCTCGTCGCCGTTGCGAGTGCCGCGCTCACCTTTGTCGGCACCGAAGGCTTCGTTCCACCCGAAGGCCCCGGCGCGCCCTCGGCGGATGTCTACAGCCTCGGCAAACTCCTCTACGAACTCGCCACCGGCCTCGATCGTCACGACTGGCCGCGGCTCCCGCCCGACCTCGACACGCGCCCCGACCAACGCGCCCTCCTCGAACTCAACGAAGTCCTCGTCCGCGCCTGCGAACCCGACGCCAGCAAACGCTACATCGACGCCGCCGCGCTCCTCGATGAGTTGCTCCTTCTCCAAGCCGGCAAATCCGTCCGCCGCCTGCGCTCCGCCGAACGCCGCCTCGCCGGCGCGTTACGAGTCGCCGGGCTGCTCGCGGTAATTGCGACCATCGCTGGGGCGGGCGCGTGGATCGAGCACCGCCGCGCCGCCGAAGCTGAAGCCGAACGCGACGCGCTCGCGCGAAGATCGATTTATTCCGCCGGACTCAGCCGGGCCCAACGGGCGCTGGAAATAAACGAATTTGGCAGGGCCCGGAAACTGTTGACTGAACTCCTGCCGCAATCCGGCAAGCCGGACCAGCGGGGATTTGAATGGCAGGCGCTGTGGAGGGAGAGTCAGGGTGACCTTGCGGACGTGCTACGCGAGGAGGGCTCGGCCCTGCAACGCGCTCATTTCTCACCCGACGGCATATTCATCGCCGCACAAAGTGCCGACTTAGTAGTGACTCTTTGGGATGCCGTCAGCCACCGGGAGGTGCGCAAGATCCCCGATGTGTTCGGTCTCGCCGGATTTTCGAACGACGGTCGCTGGCTCGTAGGGGTAAACCGGAAGGTGGCAATCCAGCGCTGGTCCGTGCTTACCGGAGAACCTGAGGGACCAGCAGTAGGCGAAGGCATGGTGAATCGGCCGATCGCGTCATTGGGCAACGACTGCCTAGCCTGCTTCACCGAGGGCCAGAAGGGCCAGCCGCACTTTGTGCATATTTGGGATTTCAACCGCCAAACCGACGTAGCCAAGATGCCGGTGACACTTGCTGCCGACGGCACGCGCTGGGATTTTTATCGCGCCTGCCTTTCGGACGACGGGCGTCAATGCGCCTTGGCGCTGATCGGCGGGCGAGCTCAGGATGCCCGTTGGAAACTGGAAATTTACGAGGTGGCGACGGGAAGGCTGCTCTACACCGAGTCCACTCCACATCGGCTCACGGCGCTGGCCTTTTCCCACGATGCGAGCCACCTAGCGGTCGGGTTCGGCGACACGGCTGAGATCGGCTCGCTGGACATCGGCCGGGCTCGTTGGAATTGGAAGGTGCCCAACGGGACAGCGCAGAGCGACGTCTTGGTTTTCTCCGCCGATGACGCGCTCCTGTGCGCGGGCGGACGCGACCCTTCGCTCCATGTAATCGATGGGCATGACGGTCGCCTGCTGAATGAACTTCGCGGCCACGGCGGCGGCGTCACCGATGCCGTCTGGATGCCGAAGACCGGACGTCTGCTATCGGTGAGCAGTGCCGGCGACGTTCGCCTGTGGGAAAAGTGGTCGGCGCACCTGTGCTCCGAATTGACGGGGCTCTGGAAGCCCGCCGGCAGTGGCCGCCGACTGTGTCTGGCTCGCGATGGTAGTTGGCTCGCCGCTTCCGATGATCCCGCCCTGGGTGCCTTGGTTGCTTCAACCCGCAACCTCTCGGTCCGTGGACGCGTGCCAGGAATGTGGTTTCCCGTCGATTTCGAAGGCGAGGACGTGTTCGGTGTTCGCGGCAACGGACGATGGGAACGCTGGCAGGTGGATTCATCACCCCGGGAAAAAAACGGCATCGCCCTGTTTGAGCCGCCCTTCGTCGCGAATGGCGTGGCCGGAGTTTCTTCTGATCGACGTGTCGCGGTCGTTGCAGGCACGCAGGGGGAACTAGCGTTCTGGAATCTCGCGGAGCGTCGCTGTCTGGCCAGAACCGTGGCCCACCAAGGCGCGATTTGGTGCGCCAGTGTCTCTCCCGACGGTCGCTGGGCGCTGACAGTCGGCAGCGATCAACGGGTGATTTTATGGCAGACCGAGCACGGCCAAAGCATGCGGATCTGGCCCAATAACCACGCGCTTTGCGGGGCATTTTCCCCCGACGGCAATCAGGTCGCTCTTGGCTTGGCCGACGGTCGGGTGGAAATCCGCTCGGCCGCAAGCGACGCGTTGGTGCGTGTGCTTCAAACCGATAGCGGTCGGATTCAATCCGTCTCATTTTCCCCCGGCAACCGACTGGCCTGCGGCGGGACTCGCGGCACAATCCACGTCTTCGCGACCGACGACTGGAGAGAAGTGCTCACATGGCGCGTCACCGCGAGTGCGGACAGCCGCGGCGACACCACGGTGAGCAGTCTGGCCTTCGACGAAAAAGGGACCGTGCTGGCCGCCTATCTCAACGATGGCCGCATCCGGCTCTGGCGCACCCAGCTCGGCGGAATCAGTCCAAATCGCCCGGGGATCCCGGCGGCGGATAACCATCATCCGTCTCTTTGACTTTCCAATCGGTCGGGGTGTTGGGATCAATCGGATCCCGAAGCGCCAAATAACAGCGGAATTTCAAATCTACGGAGCCGGAGAAAGTCAGGCTGTAGCGTGTCTGCTCAAGTCCAAGGCCGTAGTCGCTGCTCGTGTAGGTCGGTAAAATTAAAGTGTAATCCTTAATACCATTCCCAAGGTTTTTCTTAAAAACCTCCACCCAACTTCCGCGAATGCGCCATTCCAACGTCAGCGTAATTGCGCCAGTCGCAGTGGGATCGACTTGTAACATCAGCGGATCCTTGCGCGTCTGTGCCCCAATGTCGTCGAGGAAAAGCGTGCGCGCCCCACCACTCTTGTTCGTTATCTGGCAGGTAAACCAAGCCCGTGATCGCTTCACCAACTTACCATCGAAGGGGTCGGGATCCCCTGTTGTTGCTCCTACCACTCTGCATGAGTAGCTCGACCATGTGATGCTGTCGTTGTTGGGAATAGCATCCTGCAGGGTCTTCCCCAGCACGCGTTGGCTGGTTAGCTCATACCAAATCGGCAATGATTTATCATTCGATGGTTTCGACGGAATGACCGGAGTGTCCGCTTTGGGAAGGTTGTCCTTATGCGCGGCTCGGGCATCGGCAGAAGAGAACATTGTAACGGCGAATGCCAGCGCACTTGAGGCCGGCATCGCGATAATCTGGCGGATGAATTTTGAGGTCATAGTGAGCGGGGCTTTTTTGCGTGCTGCAAAGCGAACCCTCAAAGAAGGAACGTTGGGACAGGCGAAGGACTTTCAACGAAATGATCCACTAACAATGAAATTTTTTGACTCCGACAGAATAGAACTCTGGATTCTGTCATTAGGTTTATGGCGAAAATGGCCCTCATCGTTGGCATCGCTCGTTACGCGGACTCCCGTCTGGACCTACCTGCAGTGCGTCAGGATCTGCCGCGGATCGAGCAGATCTTGACGAACTTTGGCATTGCAAATTTCATTCCTCCGCTAATCGACGACGACGCCACACTTGAGAACATCACGGGAAGTCTGGAGGCCATGATCGAGGCCGCCGCTCCCGACGACGTCTGCGTGTTCTACTTTTCTGGTCATGGCACCCATTTGGAAAAAAGCAAAACCGCCGCGATCGTGACTTGGAATGCCGATCAGAACTCCTTGCTGACCGCCATGTGGCTGTCAGCATTTCTGGGACGTGCTTCCGCGCGGGGGATTAGCTTCTGGGGAATTTACGACTGTTGCCACAGCGGAGGTCTGCCGGTGCTGCTTGAGCTGCTCTTCGGGCCGCAGCGAGGCGTAAAATACGCGCCGTTTTCACGGTTACGAAAATGCCCCACGGCCAAATGTGAGTCGCAGCCCGGCCTGCACCACCAAACACCGCTTTCACTGGTGACGAGCACCTTACTCAGGAATTCATTTCACTTCGCCGCGACCGGCGCTGGTCTGCCAGCTTTCTTTGCGGATCTAGATGGCGACAAAAACGACGAGAGCCTTTTCACCTATGAACTAGCCCGGATAATCGCTGTGGGCCAGAACATCGCCACATTCGGCGATCTTGTGTCCGACGCGGTCATCAAGGTTCAACCAGAGCAGGATCCTCAAATCGTCTTTCCTCTGGGTCTCGAAGGCCGCCACCTATTTTCCTGATTTTCTTCGTTGCTGAACCTACTGAAGTGCGCCGGTCACACGGAATAGCCGGTTAAAACCATGCACCGATTGTCTGCGCGTGTGGATCGTGATCCTAGACTCTGCAATGTCCGGCAAAAGCGAAAGTGGAACGGCCTCATTCAACTTCCTCGAGGCCGCTTGCCCAAGGGTGAACTACGGCGGACTTTGCTTTGTCCATTGTCAGTGACCTCGGCCATTTGACTTCGCCCAACTTCTCCCGACCAATTTCGCCCTCATGCCCACCCGCGCCGTCCTCCTCGTCAACCTCGGCTCACCCGATTCGACCTCGGTGCCCGATGTCGCCCGTTACCTGCGCGAGTTTCTCGGCGACGAGCGCGTGATCGACCGACCCGGCGAGCCCTTCCGCTCGCTGCTGGTAAACCGAATCATCATCCCTCGCCGCGTGAAAAATTCCGCGCACGCCTACTCCACCATCTGGAAACCCGAGGGCTCGCCCCTCGTCGTCACGTCGCGTTCGGTGCAGCAAAAACTTTCGGCCGTCCTTGCCGCGTCACAGTGCGGCGAAGACGGGCGCGCCTTTGCGATCCCCGTCTATCTCGCGATGCGTTACGGCAATCCTTCCATCGCCAGCGTCCTCGCCCAAATCGCCGCCGATGGGGTCGAGGAAATCCTGCTCTTCCCGCAATACCCGCACTATGCCATGTCGTCGTGGGAAACGGTCGTCGTGAAAGTCCTCACCGAACGCGACCGTCTCGCCCCGCGCCTTCGCGTCACGACCGTACAGCCGTTCTACGCCGATGCCGACTACATCGACGCCCTCGCCGCCGTGACCGCGCCGTATCTGAAGCAGCCGCACGACCACGTGCTCTTCAGTTACCACAGCATTCCCGAACGGCATCTCCGCAAAGCCGACTCCTCGCACGCCCACTGCACGCTCGCCGCCGACTGCTGCGCCACCTGCTCGCCAGTCCAGTCCACGTGTTACCGGGCCCAGGTCCTCGCCACCACGCGCGCCCTCGTCGCCCGCCTCGGCCTCGCGCCCGAAAAATACTCCGTCTCCTTCCAATCCCGCATCGCCGGCGAGCCGTGGCTCACCCCGTTCACCGATCACGAGCTGGAGCGCCTGCCAAAAGCCGGTAAAAAACGCCTCCTCGTTCTCTGCCCCGCGTTCGTCGCCGACTGCCTCGAAACGCTGGAAGAGATTGCCGTCGAGGGGCGCGACGATTTCCTCGCGGCTGGAGGAGAATTTTTCCAACAGGTTCCGTGCCTGAACGATCAGCCGCCTTACATCGATTTTCTCGCCAAGCGTGTTTCTGACTGGCTGACTGGCCCCAAAGTTTGAGCGCGCCCACCAGCACCGTCACCCCCACTGCCAACGCGGCCAACGCCGCGCCGGCCGCCGCTGTCCTCCTCCTCGACCCCACCGGCCGCATCACCGCCGCCAACGCCACCGCCCGCTCCCTCTGGCAAATCACCGAGGCCGAGCTGCTCGGCGAAACGTTCGCCAGCCTCTTTCACTTCGAAGTCGTTTCCGATGGACCCGAGTGGCTCGAAGCCCAGTGGGAAGTGATTCTCGGCGCCGCCCTCGAACGCTCCGCCCTCCTCACTTTGCAGCCGCGCGAATCCGCGCCGCACAATCAATGCGTCCGCATCGAGCCCGCGCTCGGTGCCCACGGCGGCTACATCGCCGTCGTGCAACCGCCCGCCACCACCGTCGCCATCACCTCCCGCGAGGACGGTCTCACCCTCCTCGTCGAGCAAAGCGCCGTCGGGTTCTTCGACCTCAACTTCAAGGCCAACCGCATCAGCTACTCGCCCGTCTGGAAAAAACTCCTCGGCTACACCGTCGGCGAACTCGCCGATACCCACGAGACCTGGCTCTCGCACATCCATCCCGAGGACTCCGACGCCGCGCCCTACCATATCGGAAAAAAGCACACCATCGGCACCCGCCGCATCGCCGGCGAATGCCGCATGCGACACCGGCGCGGCCACTACGTCTGGCTCCACACCACCGGCCTCCAGCAGGTGAGCGCCACCGGGGAACTCGAACGCGTCACCGGGTTCTGCACCGACATCACCGAGCGCCGCGAGCTTGAGGAAGCCAGCCTCACCAACGACGCGCGTCTCCAAGATCTCAGCACGGGCGGCCCGCTCGGGGCCTTTGAATTTGATTTCGTTCATCAGAGCCACTGGGTCTCGCCCGCGTGGTGCCGCCTCCTCGGCCTCGGCGAGATCACCCGGGCCGACGCCCTCTCCTCCTTCACCCGCTCACTCCCCTCGCGCGCCGGCACGCCCGATCCCGTTGCCTGGCTCCTCGCCCGCGCCCCCGGCCAGAGCACGTTTCTCGAATCGCTGGAACTGCGCGATGCCGGCGGTCGCGCCGTGCCCGTGCTCCTCGGCGCCCACCGCACCTTCACGCGCAAACGCGAGCTCGCCCGTGTCGTCGGCTTCATCTGCCCGCTGCCCACCGCCCTGTCGGCCATCACCTTCGACGATGGCCCCGCGCTCTCCGCCCAACTCCTCTCGGAAACATTTTCCACCCTCACCGAGGCCGTGCTCATCGCCGATGCCAACGGCGACATCGTCTTCGTCAACCACGCCGCCGCCCGCCTCCTCGCCCGCGCGCCATCCGACGTGGTCGGCCGCCCCGTCGATCAAGCCTTCCGCCTCGCCAACCGACTCACCGGCCGCCCCGGCGACAACCCCGTCGAGGCCGCCCTCGCCACCGACGGCCTCCTCCCGCTGAACAACGAGCAGGCCCTCCTCCCCGAGCACCTCTTCGAGCAGACGTCCTCCCCCTTCGCCATCACCGATTCCCCCGCCGTCTCCGGCAGCGCCCCCCGCCCCATCGTCTGGACCGCCCGCGCCATTCGCGGACCCAATAGCAAGGCCACCGGCGTCGTCATCGTCTTTCGCGATCCCAACGAAGTCTCCCTCACGCCCGACGAACTCGTCCGCGCCAACCGCTTCGAAACCCTCGGCCAGCTCGCCGGCGGCATCGCCCACGATTTCAACAACCTCCTCACCACTATCCTCGGCACCATCGCCCTCGCCGTCGAAAGTCAGGACCCCGCCCCCCTCGCCGACGCCGAAAAAGCCTGCCTCGCCGCGAAAGGCCTCACCAAGCAACTCCTCCTCGTCGCCAAAGGCGGCAGCGCCACGCAAAGCGTCGTCTCCGCGCAGGAAATTCTCGACGACGCCCTCCGCCTCGCCGCCGCCGGCACCACCGCCTCTGTCAGCGTCAGCGTCGCCCCCGGCACCGACGCCGTCTCGGTCGATCGAGCGCAAATTCTCCAGGTTTTCCAAAACCTCGTCCTCAACGCCATCCAGGCGATGCCCCCCGCGCCCCACGTCGCCCGCGTGCAACTCTGCGCGCGCAACATCGCCGCCGCCGAAAACCAAATCCCCGGCCTCGCCCCCGGCAACTACGTCGAGTTCGAATCCCGCGACAACGGCGCCGGCATTCCACCCGAATATCTCGAAAAAATCTGGGACCCTTTTTTCACTACCAAAAAGCACGGCACCGGCCTCGGCCTCGCCACTGTGCTCTCCATCGTACGCAAGCACGGCGGCCAGATCGGCCTCAGCTCCACCGTCGGCGTTGGCAGCGTCTTCACGGTTTATCTCCCGCACGCCGACCGCCCCGCCGATGTGCAGGCGCGCAAGGCCCCCTCGCTCCGCTTCGGCACCGGCCGCGTCCTCTTCATGGATGACGACGAGAAAATCTCGACGCTCACCGCCGGCATGCTCGGCAGCCTCGACTACAAATACGACCTCGCGAAAAACGGCGAGGAAGCCATCGCCCTCTACAAACGCTACCTCAACATCGGTCGCCCCTACGACGCTGTCATCATGGATCTCACCGTCGTCGGCGGCATGGGCGGCGAGGATTGTTTCAAGCAACTCCTACAACTCGACCCCGATGTGCGCGCCGTCGTCTCCAGTGGTTACGACAACGATGACATGGCCCGCCGCTACCTCGAGATGGGCTTCTGTGGTTATCTGACGAAACCCTACCGCGTCGCCGAACTCGGGAAGATCTTGAAAACCGTCCTCAGCTGAAAGCCGTCCGGCTCGGCTCGCTTGGCGGAATCTATAAATTACGGCGAACCCTGATGATTCGTTGGGTGAGTTCCGCGGTCCATATCGGGCTAAACAGGTGTCGCCCCTGCGCTGCGTGATTCCATCCGAGGAGCTTTAAGCAGGCGCGCCGCACCGATCTGGGAGCGATCGGAACGGGTCAGGCGGCCCCCTTCCGATCGGCCTGCTTTCCGGGCTGCCCTTCTTCAATCGATATAAACGGATTTTATACGAGCTAAAGCAGGATGCGTCTTCGACGCGACTTTTGTCCGCGAACAAACAAAATTATTCAGTTCAAGATTCTCAAGGAAGTCAAAGTCCGGAAGTTCACCGCAACTTATGAGACGAAGAATTTTTAGAGAAGGCAACTTCCAAAGAGTACAATAAAAGTCTTCTATATTTCTCACTGAATAAATAATCAATTCTTCTACACGTGGACACTGCGCAAGAACGGAAATTGACCTCAGCTTATTCATGCACGATAGCTCCAAGGATCTGAGCCCCATCAAATCACTAATACCATCTAATGTCGCACATCCACCTCCGACCAGTTCCAAACGGGAGATATTTTTAGCCTTAGTGCAAATATCCCGAAACGCATTAGACGTACAAGAATCAATACTAAGCGTGGTCAATGAAGGCATTTCACCAAACCGAAGGCTGGGTCCAAATGAAATACTTAGAACACGAAGAGTATTTCCTTCAAAACGAATCTCGCCCCCAACATCAGACAAAAGAAGCATCTCCAAGGCGGACATTTTCCCACTAATATCAGAGGGGAAATGGAGCTTAGCGGGACAAGTTACGGCAAGAGCCTTCAACGGTAAATTTTTACTCAATAAAAGAGGTAAATTCCCATCCCAATCGAACGGGAAAGTATAAACAAGGCCGTCATATTCATTCCCACGCAGACCCGCGTCGACCTCGCTTGTAGTTTCCGTACTTGCAGCAAGAATACGATAACCATACATTATCTCTATATTATTTAGAGGCATCATTTTCCACAGCCATTTTAAGTATTTTGCTCCACGGCTATCAATTTTATTGTAATTATTTTTTGATTTCGAGGACCACGACATCTGGTGCTGTTGCTCACCGACAATTAGATTATAGGTAGCTTCACATTTTTCAAGCTCGTACTGGTCAGCCGCAGCGATTGATACAATGCGACTGTCTCGCAACCGAATCACCTTACCCAGCCGTGAACGATCCGAAGGGGGCAGGCTTGAATGGCGCTATGTTAAGGCCATTGTTCGTCTCGGCGTCGCGTGTGGCCCCGAGCGAAGAATTAGAACCGCCCGCGGCTAACTTAGCGCCATTTAAACCTGACCCCTCCGGATCGCCTCCCCGGATTAAGTGTCACCTATCTCTCGGGATCGAACCATCAGGGCCAAATTCACTGAGTAATCGGGCCGGCTTAATGCACCACATAACATCACGGGCTCCATAAGGGCCATCTCGCCGGTGTATCGAACCTATATACTGATAACCTTGACGGCTAAAAATTGCGATAGGGCTCAAAACCTTTATTTGTCGTGATCTCATAAAAATCACAATCGCATATCTCACGCCGAAACTGCTAGGCCTACGTTTATATACAATAATAGGAGAACCGTTAATCCCATAATGTCCATAATTAAATACCGTTAACTCCGACTCGATCGCATCCATAATACGCACATTCGTCGCATCAGGTGATTGAAATACCGAAACATCTATCGGAATAAATATTAATAATAAAGACAATAGCACAAGCATCCAACAAGCAATCAAGCCCTTTGCTGTTGATTTAGCCGCCACAGAGACGCCAGCGACAAAGGTAAGTAGAAATGCTATGGCGATCAACCCAAGCCTAGGTGGCCCTCCTACAGCAACCATCCACGAAACCAGAACTAAGGCAATCAAGCGAAACGCGGGCTTCATGTGTTAGCTACCGTATCGCGGGTTTGTCGACATTTTCCAAGGCAAATACCGGTTCGATCCGGGGTGGGGCCGATTCGAAGGGTCCCGATCCGAAGGGGTCAGGCTGGGCTTTACCTTTTACCCTCCCGGCTGCGTGTCACTACCAACGTTCTCGTTTTTCCACTCCAATTGCTCGATTGAAATTCGAGGATACGGCCTGTCCCTAATCCGCGCTCACTCCCGCCACGTGAACGCGTGGCACAGCGCCACGCCCGCCGCGTCCGCCTCGTCCGGCGCCAGCGTCCGCCCATGGCCCATCAACGCCATCACGGTGCGCGCCATCTGTTCCTTGCTGGCGCGCCCCGCGCCCACTACCGCCTGCTTCACGCGCAGCGGCGCATACTCGAAAATCGGCCTCTCCTGCAGCGCCGCCGCCGCCATCGCCGCGCCGCGCGCCGCGCCGAGAATTTGCGCGGTCTGAAAATTTTGCACGAAGATCGTCTGCTCCATCGCGACGTGCCGCACCTCGGCGCCATCGAGAAACGCCACCACCGCGCGGTGAATTTCGCCGAGCGCAAACGCCATCGTCTTCTTCGCCGGCACGCGCACGGTCTGACAGCGCAGCAACACCGGCTGACGCGACGGCCCGAATTCGATCAGCGCGAGTCCCGTCCCGCGCAGCGACGGATCGATGCCGAGCACGCGACCGGAAAACGCGGCGCGCGGTTTCAGCGCGAGCGATTGCTGGCCCGGGCCGGCGGCGTTTTTCGGCACGGCGAGCGCGGCGGGCACGGGTTTGCCCGCGAGTTTCGCCGCCCACATTTGCCTGACATTCATCCGCGCCATTTCAGAACAGCAGCTTTAGTCCCGCCGCCGCCGAGAGTCCAAGCGCAACATTCTCGAACATGCGCTGGTTCATCTTCACCAAAATCTTTTTTCCGAGCCACGCGCCCACGAAGACGACCGGCGCGAGCCAGAGATTGAGCGAGAAACTCGCCGCGTTGATCAGCCCGAGGTTCACCATGAACGGCACCTTGAACCAGTTCAGCAGCAGGAAAAACACGGCGCCCGTTCCCATGTATGCCATTTTCGGCAGGCGCATCGCGAGCAGGTAGATCGCCATGA
>JANYBX010000095.1 GCA_025360615.1 Opitutia bacterium | reverse complement strand
GCGCCACCGCCCGATCCTGCTGCTCCGGCGGCAACTCGCCGTGCAATGGAAAACTCACGAACTCCCTCAGCCCGCGTCCGCCCCGAATCGCCTGCAACGTCCGCCCGATCTCATATGCGCCCGGCATGAACACCAGCATGTCGCCCTGCGTCTCGCCCGCCACGCGTTCGCACTCGCGCGCCGCGACCTCCCACACCGGGTCGTTTTCAAAATTCACCGTCTTCGCCAAATACTCGATCCGCACCGGGAAACTTCGGCCCTGTGAAACCAACACGTCGCACGGCGCGAGATAGGTTTTCAGCATCCCCGCGTCGAGCGTCGCCGACATCACGATAATTTTCAGGTCGGGCCGCGTCGTCTGCTGGATCTGCAAGGCCCGCGCCAGCGAGATGTCCCCGTAAAGATGGCGCTCATGAAATTCGTCAAACACGAGCGCGTTGATCCCGCGCAACGTCGAGTCGAAGGACATCTGTCGGAGCAAAATCCCCTCCGTCACAAACCGCACGCGCGTCTTCGCCGACACTTTCGATTCCAACCGAATCTGGTAACCCACGATGTCGCCCAGCGGCGCGCCGATTTCCTCCGCCACCCGCTTCGCCAGCATCCGCGCCGCCAGCCGCCTCGGCTGGAGCACCGTTACTTCGCCGCCGTCGAGGAAGCCATGTCGCAGGAGCATCTGCGGAATCTGTGTGGATTTTCCGGAGCCGGTGGGCGCCTGCACGATCAGCCGCCCACCCGCCCGTAACGCGCCAACGACGGCGGACTCAAGTTCGTAGATGGGCAGCGCGCGCGGAGACATCGCGCTGAACATCCAACATCGAACTTCCAACGTCCAACATCGAAGTTCGGAATCAAATTCCGGCTTTCATCTATTTCCCGCCGTTGGAAGTTGGACGTTCGATGTTCGGCGTTCGATGTTGGAAGTTCCGCCGCGCCCCGCGCGGCGGCCGGTGAATAACCGGTGCGCTACTTTGCTCGCATCTTATTCACCGCTTCCGCCGGTGAAGAAGTTGAGCAGAACAATCCCTTCACTTCCACCCGCGCAGCTTCCAACTTTCCAATCGTTCCTTGATAGAACAGTCGCAAGCGCGGCGGCCTGAAACGGCCCTGCCGACAGCACGACTGGGATAAGCCCGGGCAACCGGGGAAAGGCGGCTGGCAGCTGGTGCCAGCCTCTCCTGCGCTGCGGTCCGCCGTTTCGCCAGGCAGATATCACCAGCTCCTCTGGCCGGTGTCATGACCGGTCCAGTAAACATGAAATCAGGAGCTGAGCGACAAGGCGCGAAATAGAAACCGCGTCCAAGTCGAGTCAGGCCCGCGGGACGTTTCGAACCGTGCGCCGACGCAGTTACCCAGAGGGTTACGGCTGCTACTGCGCAGACCAGAACGCCATCGCGTCTCCCGGCGGATTAAACCCCCGCCAAAAGGCCCGGCTCTCACGAGCGGGGCGCGCAACGGAGACACGGCGGCGGGGAGTGAGCGGGCCCGGCAAGGCTCGTCAACCTCCTCGACGGGGCGGCGTGCCAACACACGTCACCCCGCTGCAAAGCGAACGCAGCCTGAGAGGTAAGAGGTCAGACCCGTAACGCGGGGCCAACGGCCGGCCAAAAGCTGGTGCCGTCCCCGCGGTCAGGGTGCCGACGCGCAAGTCTGTATTTGCAGGCGTGTCAGCACCACGTCCGGCGCGACACTTCCGGCAGGAAGTGACCGAACCGGGCGCAAAGGCCTCACTCAATAAAGCCCAGTCGGCAACGACCGGGACGGTCCCGCCATGAGACCGAGAGCAGCGCCTGCCGCGCTGAGTGGCGTCGGGAAGCACACAGCCCGCGAAAGCGAGCGCGCCCAATGTGTGTGGATGGGAAAGAGTGCGTGGCGAACACCCACCCCCAAATTTGGCCCCGGAACCGCAAGGTTCCGGGGCCTTATTGTTTTTGCACGTGACGACTCCGTCGAAGCACCGTCATTTCTTTTCCCATGCGCCACCCCCGCTGTTTGTTATTCACCATCGCCACCATGGCCCTCGCGCCAGTCCTGCACGCCGTCCCCTCCGGCCCCGCGATTCCCCTCTGGGCCGGGGCCGCCCCTGGTGCGCTCGGTGAGAAGCCGCAGGACATTCCGACACTCACCCCTTTCTTTCCGGAAGCGGGAAAAACCAGCGGTGCCAGCATGATCGTCCTGCCCGGTGGCGGCTATGCCCGCCTCGCCGATCACGAAGGCGCGGGTTACGCCGAGTGGCTCGCCGCGAACGGCGTGACGGCCTACGTTCTTAAATACCGGCTCGGCGGCGACGGCTATCGCCACCCCGCCATGCTCCACGATGCCGCCCGCGCCCTCCGTCTGGTGCGCACCTTCGCGAAGCGCGACGGCCTCGATCCCGCGCGCATCGGCCTCATCGGCTCCTCCGCCGGCGGTCACCTCGCCTCGACCCTCGCGACGCACTTCGACGGCGGTCAACCCGACGCCACCGACTTGGTCGAGCGCGAGAGTTCCCGGCCGGACGTCGTGATTCTTTGTTATCCCGTGATCACGTTTGGCGAATTTGCCCACGCAGGCTCGCGCAAACAACTTCTCGGGGACAACCCCTCCGCCGAACTCATCCAAAATCTTTCCACCGAACTCCAAGTCACCCCGCAAACTCCGCCTTGTTTTCTCTGGCACACCGTCGCCGACAAAACCGTGCCCGTGGAAAATTCCCAGATGTTTGCCGCCGCTCTCCGCCGTGCCGGCGTGCCCTACTCGCTTCACGTCTATGAAACCGGAGCGCACGGTCTCGGCCTCGGCCGCCCGGGCAAACCTGCTCCGCCGTGGGCTGACCAATGCCTCTATTGGCTGCGCGAGCGGAAATTTTTGCCCGCTGAGTAGTTTCCGACCGCAGGCATCAGGTTGAGAGATCACAATCGCGCCGCCTTCGGCCTTGCCTTCGGCGGGAGCGCTCAGCACGTTCTTCTTTTTTCCAAAGACCAGCACGCGCCCGCGCCATGAACCAGAACATCCGTAACATCGCCATCATCGCCCACGTCGACCACGGTAAAACTACCCTCGTCGACAAGCTCCTCAAGGAAGGCGGCGTT
>JANYBX010000062.1 GCA_025360615.1 Opitutia bacterium | reverse complement strand
TTCGACCTCGGCGGCGGCAGCCTTGAATGCCTCACCTTTCGCGACCGCAAAATCCAGCAAGCCGTCAGCCTCCCACTCGGCTGCGTGCGACTCGCCGAAAGATTCGCGGCCGACCCGCACGGGGCATTTTCCGCGGCGAAGGCGGCGGCGATCGCCCTGCACACCCGCGAAATTTTCAACCGCTCTAGCTTCGCGTTTTCCCTGCCCGCTGGATCGACCGCGGTCGGCACCGGCGGCACGCTGACCACCGTGCGCACCATCACCGCCGCCCGTGCCGGTCGCAACCTCGACGCAACCTCGACGCACCTCTCCGTGGCCGAGCTGCGCGCGCTGCTCGTGGAGCTGGGCGCGCTCCCGCTGTCTGGGCGGGAAAAAATCCCGGGCCTGCCCCCTGCCCGCGCCGATGTTTTCCCGACCGCGCTCGCCACCGTAATCGCTCTGGCCGAGATCGGCGGGCTGACGGCGTTTCAAAACTCCCTCTACAATCTCCGCTGGGGCGTCGTTGCCCAAGCGCTGGAGTAGCGCCCCCTCACTGCAAATGCTGGATGATGCTCACCAGCGGTAGGAATAGCGCGATCACGATGGTGCCCACCATCAGCGCCATGAAAACAATCATGATCGGCTCGATGATCGACGTGAGACCAGCGACGGCGTTGTCCACCTCTTCGTCGTAGCTGTCGGCGATGCGGGTGAGCATCTCCGGCAGCGCCCCCGTCTCCTCGCCCACCTCGATCATGCTCGTGACCATGCCGGGAAACACCGCCGTCGATTCGAGCGGCTTCGCCACGTTATCGCCTTCCTTCACGCGGTCGTGGACGACGTTAAGGGCGTTGGCGACGTGGACGTTTCCGCTCGTGTCGCGCGTGATGACGAGCGCCTGAAGGATCGGCACACCACTCGCGAGCAACGTGCCAAACGTGCGCGTGAAGCGCGCGATCGCGGCCTTCAGGAAGAGATCGCCGAGCAGCGGCATCCCGATCAACCACCCGTCAATCTGCCGGGCCCCGAACCGCGTGCGGCGAAAGACCAGAAATGCGACGTAGAGACCGACGAGCGACGCGCCGGCCACGATGAAATGATCGCGCATAAAATAGCTCACCGTGAGCAGGCCCTGCGTGAGCACCGGCAGCGGCTGGCCCTTGAGCAGGCCGGAGAAAATGTCCTGAAACTTCGGCACCACAAAAACCATCAGCACTGAGACGATCGTGACAGCGACGATCGTGATGATGAGCGGATAAATCATCGCGGCCTTCACCTTGCCCTTGATGCGCTCGGATTTCTCGCTGAACACCGCGAGCCGCTCGAGCACGGTGTCGAGCACGCCGCCGGCCTCGCCGGCTTTCACCATGTTCACGTAGAGCCGGTCGAACAGCTTCGGGTGCGCCGCGAGACCATCCGAGAAATTTCCGCCCGAGCGGATGGCGTCGGCGATTTCCTCCAACACCATTTTGAACGCCGGGCGCTTTTCCTGCCGCGCCAGCACCTCAAGGCTGCGCAGGATCGGCATCCCGGCTTTTACGAGCGTGGCGAGCTGCCGGGTGAAAATGGAGATGCCCTTGGGGTTGATCGCCCGGCCGAAAACGATGGGGCGGGATTTCTTCGCGGGCACGGAACCAGATGCGGATTTGGGCGCGGGCTTCGCCGGTGGAGCCGAAGACGAAGGCTTCTGCAGGAGCGAAAATTTGGGGGACGCGGACATGATGATCGTTTGGAGGGCGGGTGCCCTCACCCGCCAGCCCGAGGTTTCGCGGGGTGAGGGCACCCCGCCTCCATCGAAATACTCCGATGCGTGCTCATGTGTATTTGGTCACTTCCTCGATCGTCGTGTGGCCGTCGAAAATCGCGCGCAGGCCGTCATCGCGGAGCGTGCGCATTCCCTGCTCCAGCGCCTTCTGTCGGATCACGAGCGTGGGTGCGCGTTGCACGACGAGGTCGCGCACGGCCTCGCTCATCCGCAGCCACTCATAAATGCCGAGGCGGCCCCGGTAGCCGGTCTGGTTGCAATGACCGCAACCGCGTCCGTAGGAAAAAGACCGCTCGCCCACGCTCGCTCTCGTGATGCCGAGCGGCGCGAGCAACGACTCCGGCGGCTCGTAGGCGATTTTGCAATGCGGGCAAACGCGGCGCACGAGGCGTTGCGCGAGCACGGCTTCGAGCGTGGAGGCGATCAGGAAGGGCTCGACGCCCATGTCGATCAGGCGGGTGATCGCGCCGGCGGCATCGTTGGTGTGGAGCGTCGAGAGCACGAGATGGCCGGTGAGGGAGGCTTGAATGGAAATTTGCGCGGTCTCCAAATCGCGGATTTCGCCGACCATGATGACGTCGGGATCCTGCCGGAGAAACGAGCGCAGCGCCGAGGCGAAGGTGAGCCCGACGAGCGGATTCACCGGCACCTGCATGAGGCCCTCGATCTCGTATTCGACCGGGTCCTCGGCGGTGAGGATTTTCAGATCGGGCGTATTGATGATGCGCAGGCCGCTGTAGAGCGTGGTGGTTTTACCCGAGCCGGTGGGGCCGGTGACGATAAAAATACCGTTGGGCCGGCGGATGATGTCGTTGATTCCGGCGAACACATCGGGCGGCATCCCGAGCTGCGTGATGTCGAGCTGCACGGCCGACTGGTCGAGCACGCGGAGGACGACGCTCTCGCCAAATTGCGTGGGCAGCGTGGAAACGCGCAGATCGACCTGCCGGCCAGCGAGCGTGATCTTGATGCGGCCATCCTGCGGGATGCGGCGCTCGGCGATGTTGAGATTGGCGAGGACCTTGATGCGCGAGGTGATCGGCAGCGCGAGCTGGCGGGGCGGCGGGGCCATCTCGTAGAGCGCGCCGTCGATGCGGTAGCGAATTTTGAACTCGTGCTCGAACGGCTCGAAGTGGATGTCGCTCGCCTTGTCGCGGATGGCCTGGCCGAGGACGAGGTTGACGAAGCGGATGATGGGCGTCTGCTCCGCCATCGTCTCGATGTCGTGCTCGGAGAGTTTGCTTTCATCCTGCGTGAATTCGCCCGTGCTGATCTCGTGGAGCAGCTCGTCCATGCTGGCGTCGTCCTCGCCATAGTGCTGCTTGATCTGCACATCGACCTTGTCGGGATCGGCGAGAAAAAGCCGGACGCTGCGCCCGAGGGCGAACGTGAGATCGTCGACGAGGTGGCTGTTGAACGGATCGGCCGCGAGGAGATCGATGCTGGCGGCATCGGCGCGAAACGGCATCACGGCGTAGCCGCGCGCGAGCTTGCCGGTGAGCGCGGCGATGGCGTCACCGGGAAACTGCCGCGGCATGTCGGGCAGATAATCGTAGCCGAGATGATCGGCGATCTTCGTGAGCAACGCCGATTTCTCGATGATACCGAGATCGACGACGACATCCGCGAGCGGCTTGCCGGTGGCTTTGTGTTCCTCGTTCAGCGCGTCGAGCTGCGCCAAATCCACGAGCCGCTGCTCGCGGAGAAACTCATAAATGGCGGGGCTGTGGGTGGGGAACATGGGCTGGGGCAAACGTGGATTTTTCGTTGTCGGCAGCGAGCTGGCTCGCGCTCCGGAGCGCCCGCGAGCGGGCGGCCTACCGCAAGCCGTCTCTCGATCACACGTCCCGCAACTGCGCGCCGCTCGCGAGGAGTTTTTCGCGCATCACGAGCGGGTCCTGGGCTTTTTCTAGGGCTTCGTCGGGCGAGATGAGCTCGCGGTTCACGAGGCTCATGAGGTGCGTGTCCATCGTGATCATGCCGAGATTCGCGCCGGTCTGAATATCCGAGGTGATGCGGAAGGTTTTGTTTTCGCGGATCAGCGAGGCGATGGATGTCGTGGTGACCATGATCTCGTAGCCGGCGATGCGGCCGCCGCCGAGTTTCTTGCAGAGCACTTGGGAAATGACGGCGACCAGCGAGGACGCGAGTTGCGTGCGAATCATGTCCTTCATGTTGGCCGGAAACGCATCGACGATGCGGTCCACGGTCTTCGCGGCGCTGTTGGTGTGAAGCGTGCCGAAGACCAAGTGGCCGGTTTCGGCGGCGCTGATCGCGGCCTCGATGGTCTCGAGGTCGCGCATTTCACCCACGAGGATGATGTCGGGATCCTGACGGAGAGCGCGGCGGATGGCCTCGGAAAAACTCGGCACATCGACGTGAACTTCGCGCTGGGTAACGATGCAGCGTTTGTGCGAGTGGTAATACTCGATCGGATCCTCGATGGTGATGATGTGACCGTCGCGGTTTTCGTTAATGTAGTTCACCATCGAGGCGAGCGTGGTGGATTTGCCGGAGCCGGTCGGGCCCGTGACGAGGATGAGGCCGCGCGGGCGGTAAAGAAGTTCGCGGATTTTGTCGGGCAGCCCAATGTCGCGCAGGCCGAACATTTTGTAGGGAATCTGGCGGAGCACCAAGCCGTAGTAGCCTTTCGAGCGCAGCACGGAGACGCGGAAGCGAGCCTTGGCACCGAACGCGAAACCGAAATCGGTGCCACCATTCAGCTTCACGGCGCTCACGTGATTGTCGGGCGTGATGGCCTGCATGAGCTTCTCGGTGTCTTCGGGCGTGAGGCTCGGGCCGTCGATCGGCATCATGCTGCCGCTGAGGCGGAGGGTGGGCGGCTGGCCAACCTGAAGGTGAAGATCGGAGGCGTTTTGCTCGACGACGAGTTCGAGCAGATCGTTCATTTCGTAGCTCATATTTTTTTTTGGGGGGGACCGGCTTCTATTCGGAGATTACGGGGTGAGGGACGGCACGGCAACGCACTTTAGTTCGCATCGCCGACGGTGATGGAAACGACTTCCTCGATGGTGGTCAGACCGGCGGCGACTTTGCGGGCGCCGTCCTCGCGCATGGTTCTCATACCGAGGGAGCGGGCTTTTTCGCGGAGTTTCGCGGAGCCGGCGTGGTTGTAGATCATGCGCTGGAGTTCCTCGTTGACCGCGAAGATTTCCACGATGCTGAGGCGCCCGCGGAAGCCGGTGCCATTGCAGGCGGCGCAGCCGGCGCCCTTGGCGAAGTTCGCGGTGGCGGCTTGCGCGGGGTTGAGATGCAGCGCGCGCAGCTCATGGGTCTCGGGCGTGTAGGGCTGGCGGCATTTCACGCAGATTTTGCGGACGAGGCGCTGGGCCATCGTCGCGCGCAACGAGGTGGAAACGAGAAACGGCTTCACGCCGATGTCGATGAGGCGCGTGACGGCGCTCGGGGCGTCGTTGGTGTGGAGTGTGGAAAATACCATGTGGCCGGTGAGCGAGGCGTTGATCGCGATCTCGGCGGTCTCAAGGTCGCGAATTTCGCCGATCATGATGACGTTGGGCGCCTGCCGGAGCATCGCGCGAAGGGCGGAGGCAAACGTGAGGCCGACCTCGGGGCGCACGGGGACTTGGTTGATGCCGTTGAGCTGATACTCGACGGGATCCTCGACGGTGATGATCTTGCGGTCGGGTTTGTTGATGACGTGGAGACAACTGTAGAGCGTGGTCGTCTTCCCCGAGCCCGTCGGGCCGGTGACGAGCACGATGCCGTCGGGCAGCGCGATGAGGCGTTCGAGGGCCTGCTGATCGTCGCTGAAAAAACCGAGCTCGGGCAGGCCGAGCTGGAGGCCCTCCTTGTCGAGGATACGCATGACGACGCTCTCGCCATGCGCGGTGGGCAGCGAGGAAACGCGCAGGTCGAGCTGGCGGCCGTTCATCACGATCTGGATGCGGCCGTCCTGCGGGATGCGTTTTTCCGCGATGCTGATGTTCGCCATGATTTTCAGGCGGGAAATCATCGCGAGCTGCAGGCGCTTCGGCGGGTTTTCCACTTCGAGGAGCACGCCGTCGATGCGATAGCGCACGCGGAAACGTTTCTCCAACGGTTCGAGATGAATGTCCGAAGCGCGCCGTTGAATCGCCTCGAGGATGATCGTGTGGACAAGCTTCACCACGGGCGCGTCGGCCTCGGTGTCACTCACGTCGCCGGCGGCGCTGGCGGTGGTCGTCGCGGCGGTGGCGCCGGGCGCGGAGAGATTGTTGAGGAGTTCGTCGATGGAACCGGCATCCTTGCCGTAGAAGCGGTCGATCGCGGCGGTGATGTCGGCGGCGGTGGCGACGTGGGGCTCGATGCTGAGCTTCAGCATATGCCCGAGGCTGTCGATGCCATCGCTGTCGAGCGGGTCGGCGACGGCCACGCGCAAGGTGCGGCCTTCGTGCGCGAAGGGCAGCAGGCGGTAGCGCGCGGCAATTTCACGCGGCACGAGGCCGAGCACATCGCCGGGCACGCGGAGCGCGGCGAGATCGGGCGCGAGGGGCAGGCCAAATTCCTCGGCGAGCAGCACTGCGATGCGGCGCGCGTCGAGCACGCCTTCGTCCACGAGCACGTCGAAGAGCCGCGGCGCGCGCACGGTGAGATCGGTGTGGGCGGCGGCGATGGCGCGCGCGGTATCGAGTTGTTCCTCACGAAGCAGTCCCCGGCTCAACGCCAACTGGATGATGAAATCATCGGCTCCGCCGGTGGCGGCGGAGAGCGTGGAACCGGGTTGCGAGGAGGACATCGCGCGAGAGCGGGGCGGCTACTGGCGGCTGAGACTGAGGAGGAACTCGGCGTTGGACTTGGTCTTCTTGAGGCGCGTGATGAGCATCTCCATCGACTCGATGGGGCCGAGGCCCTGCATCGCGCGGCGGAGGCCGTAGATGCGCTGGAGTTCCTCGGGGTGATAGATGAGTTCCTCTTTGCGCGTGCCGGAGCGGTCGATGTTGATCGCGGGGAAAATGCGGCGCTCGACGAGGCCGCGGTCGAGGTGAACCTCGCAGTTACCGGTGCCCTTGAATTCCTCGAAGATGATCTCGTCCATGCGCGAGCCGGTGTCGATCAGCGCGGTGGCGATGATGGTGAGGCTGCCCGCGCCCTCGATGTTGCGCGCGGCGCCGAAGAAGCGCTTGGGCTTTTGCAGCGCGTTCGACTCAAGGCCGCCCGACATGGTTTTGCCGCCGTTGCCCGTGAGCGCGTTGTAGGCGCGAGCGAGACGGGTGATCGAGTCGAGGAGGATGACGACGTGCTGGCCCTGCTCGACGAGGCGGCGGGCTTTTTCGCCGACCATCTCCGCGCAATGCACGTGGCTCTCGGGCGTCTCGTCGAAGGTGGAGGAAACGACTTCGCCCTTCGTGTGGCGTTTGAAATCGGTGACTTCCTCCGGGCGCTCATCGACGAGCAGGAGGATGAGTTTCACGTCGGGGCTGTTCGCCGAAATGGAGTTCGCGATGTTCTGCATCAACACCGTCTTGCCGGTGCGCGGCGGCGCGACGATCAGCGCGCGCTGGCCGAAGCCGATCGGCGCGAGAATATCCACGGCGCGCATCGAGACGTCTTTCACGACCTCGGGATCTTCGAGGAGGATGCGTTTCAGCGGGTAGTAGGGAACGAGTTCCTCGAAGGGCGTGACGTTCGCGATGGCGGCGGGGTCGAGGCCCATGACTTTGTCCACGCGCACGACGGACGGGCAACGCTCGCCGGGCTGCGGCGCTTGCACGAGCACCTCGACGTGGTGGCCACGCTTGAGGCCGTAGCGGTAAACCAAACTGTCGGGCAGATAGGCGTCGTCCGAGTAGAGCCGGTAGTTGCCCTGCTCGTGGACGATGAACGCGCCGATGTCGTTCATGTCGATGTAGCCGCGATCAAGGATCGGGCGCTTCGCGGCGGCGGCGGCGTTGAAGACGAGCGTTTGGAGCTGTTTGCGCGTCGGCGCACCATCGAAGGTGATGCCTTGCGCGCGGGTGAACGCGGTGAGTTCCGCCAGACTCAGCGCATACAATTTCTCCAACACGACCGGTTCGCCGGGCCCGGAGGAAATCTCCGTCGCGAGCGTATCAAGCGACGCGAGGTTTTCGAAACGCGCCGGGTTCGGCAGATCGCCAAAATGTTTCGGCGCGCTCGGCGGCGGGAGTTGCGGTGGGTAGAATGGTGCGGGAGCAGGCGCGGGTGCGCCACCGCCACCGCCGCCGCCACCCGGACCATTGGGCTGCCACGGTCCGCCACCGCCGCCATGGCGGCCGCGCTTGCGCTTGTTGCGCTTCCAAGAATTACGATCCTGCCACTCGCCTTGGCCGCCGCCACCACCACCACCACCACCACCTCCTCCACCGCGATGTTGGGATTGGCCACCGCCGCCGTGAGGCGGTTGTCCACCACCTTCATTCGCGTGGCCGTGACCGTCGCCGTGGTGGTTTTGATCACCACCATCGTGACCCTGGCCATCATGGACCGGGGCGTTGTGACCTTGGTATTCGGAAGACGAGTGTGCTCCAGGCTGACCGCCGAAAGACTTCGGCTCCGGCGAAAGGGAAGGCGCGGGCGCCGGGGGAGCACTCGGTTGAAAAATCGGCGCCGGCGCGGGGGCCAGCTCGAGCTGGCGACTCGGGGCGGCTTCACGCCCGGAAGCATCGCCAGCGGAAGCGGCTTCGGCCTTCGCGACTTTCGGCTTGCGCGGGCCGCGGACGGCGGCGCGCGGACGCGCGGTCTTTTTGGTTTTGCCGCCCGCGGAGTCGGGGTGGCTGGACGACGATTCGGCGTCGTTGCTAGGAGGAATTTCCATGGAAAGTTTGGCGGGAAGGAGAAACGAAAATGACCCGTTCATGACGGGCTCGGCGGGGGGGGATTTAGCGAGTCGCGGACAGCGAAGCCACGAGCTGGTCAACTTGGACTTGGAGAAAAGCGGGGGAGCCGTCGTTCCACAGGACCATGTCAGCCAACTCGATTTTGCGCGCCAGCGGCAATTGCTTTGAGATACGTTGCCCGGCGAGCGAGCGGGGGAGACCGCGTTGCTCCAGACGAGCGAGTTGCTGGGCGGGAGAACAGGCCACGCAGACGGTGAAATCAAACCAATTCTCCAAGCCCTGCTCGAACAGCAACGGCACCTCGACCACCCAGCGCCCACCCGGGTCGCCCGCCAAGAGCTTGCGCCACAAGCCAAAGAGCACCGGGTGCGTCAGCGCTTCCAGCCAGTGAAGCTCCGCTTCACTCTCCTTGTCATCGGCAAAAACCCGCGACGCCAGTGCCGCCCGGTTCACCGTGCCACCGGCCCCGACCACGTCGCCACCGAAGCGGTGGCGCAACGCCTCGACGACCGGCGGTGCTGTCAGCACTTGCTCGCGGATGAGCGCGTCGGTGTCGATCAGAGCAAAGCCCCGGGCCGCGCAGGCCCGCGCCGCGGTCGATTTGCCGCATCCGATCCCGCCGGTAATTCCGAGTATCATGAGAGCGAGGGCGCGAGGTTTGGGCTTGCTCAGATTTTCTGCAAATTCGTAATCGCACGAATGTCATACGGCGGCTTACGGGCACATTGATTGAAGCGATTCGCATGACCCCAGCGATTCCGCCGTTCCCCGTCAGCACCAAGGACTCCGTCGAAGTCGAGCGATTCACCTGCGAGGTCTTCCGGCAACTTTTCCCCAGCACTCCGATTGAGTGCATGCACGCCGCCTTTCGCGAGGTCACGCGGTTGTTCGTCGGCGAAAACCCCGCTTACCTGGCCAACGATCTGCGCTATCACGATTTTGAGCACACGCTTCAGGCCACGGTGTGTCTCGTCGAATTACTCGCGGGGCGGCATCGCGCAGGCGTCGAGCCTCTCGTGAAACCCCGGCAATTCGAATTCGCCGTCATCTCCGCGCTCCTGCACGATGCGGGCTATCACAAGCTCCGCTCCGATCCCGAGGGGACAGGCGCGAAATACACCTTCTTCCACGTGTTGCGCAGCTGCGCCTTCGCCGCCTCCTATCTGCCGACCATCGGGGCCAGCGCCCCCGAGATCGAGCAAGCCCTCGGTGCGATCAACTGCACCGGCCCCGCGAGCAAGATCGGCCGGCTCACTTTTCCCACGCCCGTGGGACGCGTGCTCGGCTGCGCGCTCACGACGGCCGACTATCTCGCGCAGTTCGCCGCGCCCGGTTACCCCGACAAACTCGGCTCCCTCTACCGCGAGTTTCACGAGTCGGATGAATTCATGAACCGCGCGCCCTCCGAGCAGGCTTTCACCTCCGAACAAGATCTCATGGAGCACACCCCCGCCTTCTGGGAAAGCTTCGTGCGGCCGCAGCTCGAAAACGAATTCCAAGGCCTCTACCGCTACCTCGCCGATCCCTACCCCGACGGCCCCAACCACTACATCCTCGCCGCCGAGCACAACATCGACGTCATCAAACGCCGCCTCGCGACGAGCTGACGCCCTCATGCTCGCCACCATCACGTCCGCCGCGTTGCAGGGCATCGACGCCGAACCCGTCCACGTCGAGGTCAACGCCGGTGAAGCCGGCGAGCCCCGCATCTACCTCGTCGGGCTGCCCGACGCCGCCGTCAAGGAATCCGAAGACCGCGTCTTCTCCGCGCTCGGCAACAGCGGCTTCCGCCCTCCCCGCACGCGCACCACGATCAACCTCGCGCCCGGCCACCTTCGCAAGGAAGGCCCGATTTACGATCTGCCCATCGCCCTCGGCATCCTCGTCGCCACGAAGCAACTCCTCGCCCCCGCCCTCGACGATTTCCTGATCGCCGGCGAACTCAGCCTCTCCGGCGCCACGCGCCCCGTGCGCGGCGCGCTCGCGATGACGCGCCTCGCGCGCACCCTCGGCAAACGCGGCGTGCTCCTCCCCGCCATCTCCGCCGAGGAAGCCGCGCTCGTCGAAGGCGTGGCCGTTTACCGCATCGAGTCGCTCGATCAGGCGTTTCGTTTTCTCAGTGGGGAAAAACCGCTCATTCCCCTCGACCCCACTGTCGCTCGACACCGTGCCACTGCCGTGCCCTCGCTCGACGGAGCCGCCGATTTTTCCGAAATTAAAGGTCAGCACGCCCTCCGCCGCGCCGTCGAAGTCGCCGTCGCCGGAGCGCACAACCTCCTCGTCATCGGCCCACCCGGTGCCGGCAAATCCATGATCGCGAAACGCCTCGCGACCATCATGCCGCCTCCCACGCTCGAGGAGCATCTGGAAATCCTCAGCATCCATTCCGCCGCCGGCCGCACCATCTCCGGCGAGACCGCGTGGGGCGCGCGGCCCTTTCGCTCGCCGCATCACACCGTGTCCGACATCGCGCTCCTCGGCGGCGGCACGATCCCCGGCCCTGGCGAGATTTCCCTCGCGCACCACGGCGTGCTCTTCCTCGACGAGCTCCCCGAATTCAAACGCTCCGCGCTCGAAGTTTTGCGTCAGCCCCTCGAAGACGGCGTCGTGACGATCTCGCGCAGCGCCGGCAAAGTCACCCTGCCCTGCGCCTTCATGCTCGTCGCCGCGATGAACCCCTGCCCCTGCGGCTACCTCGGCGATCCGAAGCACGAATGCCGCTGCACGCCCTCGCAGGTGCAACGCTACCGCGCCCGCATCAGCGGCCCGCTGCTCGACCGGATCGACCTCCACATCGAAGCGCCCGCCCTCGGCATCAGCGAACTGCGCTCCGAAAAACCCGGCGAAACTTCCGCGACGATTCGCGACCGCGTGCAAGCCGCCCGCACGCGCCAGCACGTGCGTTTCACCGGATCGAAAACGACGACCAACGCCCGCATGACCCATGCGCAGATTCGCAAGCACGCGGTGATCGACTCCACGCTCGGCGACCTCCTTCAGCAGGCGATGGAGCAACTCTCCCTTTCCGCGCGCGCCTACGACCGCATCCTCAAAGTCGCCCGCACCATTGCCGACCTCGCCGCGGCCGAACGCATCGAGGCCCCGCACCTCCTCGAAGCGATCCAATACCGCAGTCTCGACCGCGCGATTTTTTATTAGATGGCTCGACCGCAAAGGGCTTCCGTTTCGGGAAAAACGCGCGCTTGACGCGCCGGGCAAAATCCCGACCGTCTCCCCTCCTTCAGACGCCCCCATCGTCTATCGGCTAGGACGGGTGGTTCTCATCCACCAAAGCGGAGTTCGACTCTCCGTGGGGGCACCAATTTCAGCCGCCGGGAAACACCCGCCGCCACGCGCACTTTCAATGCGACGCATTCCGGGCCGCGAGTGGCTGCCTGTCCGCTCCTCTTACGACGTGGTGCTGGCTTTGACTTTGCCGACCGCATCCTGAGTGCTTTGCCAAGCGCGCTGGATTTTTTCCTTTTGGTCGCTCCACAGCTCGGGGCTGGTCTCATTCATCTCGCTGCCGGAAGATTTCAAGTAGGCGCGGGCATCTTTCAGGGTGCGCATCGCGCTATCCCATTCCTTGGGATCGTTCTTCATCGTGGCGCGCTTGGCGGTCAACTCGCCGATTTGCCCATCCAGTTTTTCCTCCAACCGTTTCAGGCCCGCGGCGAATTCAGTGCGCTGTTCGTAAGTGAAAATTTTAATATCGTCCCAAGAAGCCAACTCGAGCGGGGCGGTCGAAACCGGACTGACGACCGACGCGCTGCCCGAACCACCGGGAGGAATGGTCTTGTTCGGCGTCGCTTGATCGGCGGCGAAGCCATGGCCTGAGCAAAGCGCCGCAAAACCAAATGCGGCGATAACGAATGAGGTGGAGCGAGTAGTTTTCATGGAAGTAATGCGTGATTCGGGTCGATGGACGTTTGGAAACATTTCCCGCTCAAGCGCGGGCCGGCGAGTGTTGCTGAGATGACACCCCTCATGGACCAATCCTTTGGGGAACGGTTCGGTTTCGGGTTGAACCCGATCCAAATTCGCCACGGCACCTTTGCCCTCGACGCCGACCGCCCGGCGTCTTGTTTCAAAGTGCTTGCCGCCTTCCCTCACGCTTCAACCCATCGGCTTCATCCGCACGCAAAAGCAGGTGAAATTCCAAGCGCGACATCAGCCGTCGGAGATCGAACCCGAGCGGAACATCCTCGAGCTGCTGCCCGGCTGCGACTACGAGCACGCGCTCCGCGACCTCGCTGGTTTCTCGCGGGTGTGGCTCTTGTGGTGGTTTCACCGCAACACCGGCTGGCGTCCCCAGGTGCTGCCCCCGCGCGGCCCCGCCCAACGCCGCGGCGTGTTCGCCACGCGCTCCCCGCACCGGCCGAATCCGCTGGGACTGACGCCCGTGCAACTGATCGCAATCGAAGGCCCTCGCGTGATTCTCGGCCCCTGCGACCTCGTGGATGGAACGCCCGTCTTCGACATCAAGCCCTACATCGCCGCCTATGACGCGTTCCCCGATTCAAGCGGCGGATGGTTCGACGAAGTCGAGGCCGCGTTCAATGCGCCGCCACAGTTCACCGTGCAACTCGCGCCGCTCGCTGAGACCCAAGCCGAGTGGCTGCACGCCGGCTGGCAGGTCGATTTCCTCCCCCGCCTGTTCGAGCTGCTCTCCCGCGATCCGACACCGCACCGCACGCGACGAATCCGACCGCGACGCGACACCACTCATTTCGAAATCGGCTGCGGCGCGTGGCGCGCGATCTTCGCCGTCGAGGGGAAAACTGTGACCGTGCTCGAACTCGAACCGGGTTATCCACTGCGGTTCTTGATTGATCCGAAACGCGAGGGCATGCCCGACGGCGAAGCGCAGCTCGCGTTTTTGAAAGTGTGGCCGGAATTAGAGAGGTAGGGCGGGTTATCCTTAACCCGGCGCTGCGACTCAGCTCACCGATCATGCCGAGCCGCAACCGGCGCGTTAGGGATAACACGCCCTGCCCTCTGAAAATTTCAACGACCCGCCACCGCCACGCTCGCGGCGGATCGCTTCACATGGCTCCAGCGCCAAGTGTCCAAATCCGGCCAACGATCCACCGTCAGCGTCACCTCGATCACGTCGCCCACCGCGAAATCATCGCGATCAGTGCGGAGAATCCGAAATCCCCAGTGCGGCGCGCGACCCGCATCCAACGGCCCCGAGCTCAGGCAAAGATCGCCGTCCACCCGCGCTCGGAAAAAGACCGCGTAGCCATCGAGCCGGCCCGCGTTCACCACCGTGCGAGTGAAGCGCAAATCGAGCGGCATGTCGGCCTCGCGCAGTGTGTGCAAATCCACCGACAAAACCGGCGCGGGCTCACCGAGGAAATGATCGACGAAACTCAGATCGCTGCTGCGAAGGTGATAGTAATCCGAATCCTGCGGCCGATTCCGCTCCATCGACGAGTAGTCGTAGCCATGGACGTTGAGCTCCCAAATGAAGGGCACGCGGCGCTCGTCGTTGAGTTTCATCGGCTCGCAGTAGAGTTCGAAGCGGCTCGGCAGAATTAACCCGCCGGGCTTGAGCAACCGGTCCCGCAGATCGCACACGTTCGCCACCATCGCTTCGTCGAACAGGCAGTCGCCCATCTGCTCGTGCAAGATCACATCGACAGCCTCATCCACGCTGAATTTCTGGCTGTGCGTGGAAACGAATTCGACGTTTTGAATCTGGTTCGCGACTGCGAGGGTCTTGGCGTGCTTTAAAATCTCCGAGTGATCGATCGCGTAAACTTTCGCCGCTCCCCGACGCGCGGCGAACGCCGCGAGAATGCCGGTGCCCGTCCCGAGATCGATCACGCGGTCTCCCGGCTGGATGTGCCGGGTGACGGCCGTGTGGTAGAAATCCATGCGCGGTTTGTCCGCCAGCATTTTTTCCTGCTCGTAGAAATTGGCGAAATACCAGCCGTTATACTCGCGATAGCGCGATTCCCGAGTGCCTTCGTCGCGCGGAAAAAACCAAGCGGCCAGAGCGGGCCGGGCCTGCACCCACGTCTTTATCCGCCCCAGCAACCGCCGGAAAGCCGAGAAACCGCCTGAACTGAGAACCTGAAGACGTTGGTAAAACATGAATGCCGCGCACCCAAGCTGCCCGGATCGCACACCCTGCCGACGCGCGGACGGAAGAGCAACCGGAAGCTTTGCCCATCGCAGTCTCCCCGCCAGGCGCATCACCACGGCCCGGATGAAACAAAAAAAGCCGCTTGCCTTCTACTACATTTGTAGTTTTTTCTACTACATCGACTAATTATGAAATCCCCGCCCACCTTCAAACCCACGCGGCTCGAGCTGGAATTGCTCAGCGCCCTCTGGAAAATCGGCTCCGGCTCGATTCGCGAAATTCAGGAGAGCCTGCCCGAGGACCGCCGTCCGGAATACACCACCGTTCAAACCATCATCTACCGGCTCGAGGAAAAGGGTGCCGTGCGGCGGGCAAAAAAGATCGGCAACGCCCACATCTTTGAACCGCTCGTGAATCGCCAGTCGACGTTCGCCACGCTCATCGACGACTTCATCGGAACGCTCGGCGGCTCGCACGAGCCTCTCGTCGCCCACTTGGTCGAATCCGGAAAGATTTCCTCCGCCGAGCTGAAGCAGATGGAGAAACTGCTGAAGGAGCGCCGCGCCAAATAAACCACCCACCTTAACCCCTGCCCCATCATGAACGCTCCCTCCCCCTCGTTTTTCTCTGCTTGGTCTTGGACGACCGTGGATCTGCTTAATCACTTCTGGCAATCGACCGCGGTCGCTCTGGCGGTGCTCGTCCTGCTCACCCTCTGCGGTCGCCTCTCGGCCAACACCCGTCGTCTCCTCGGCTGGATGGCGCTCGTCAAATTCGCCCTGCCAATGGAACTGCTCACACGATTGCTAGCCGTCAGCGAAGACGTGTCGCGGCGCTGGCTCGGTTCCCCCACGCTGATGCTTCCCGCCGAATGGTCATCGGCCATGTTCTCGGTCTCCGCGGGAGCCGCCCCCCCGGTCCGCAATCCCATCGGCTGGATTGCAACGGCGGTGTGGCTCGCCGTCGCGGTCGCACTGCTCGCGGCGTGGATCGTCCGGGGCGTTCGTTTGCGCCGACAGATTCTCTCCACCACGAAACCGATCTCGGCCGCGATGGAACGACGCATCGCAGCCGCCGCATCGCGCGTCGGAGTCCGTTCGCTGCCCTGCTGCCTCACTGCTGCGACCGAGCACGGGCCGGGGGCACTCGGGGTATTTTCTCCGATTTTGATTCTGCCCGACGGGCTGGAGAACACGCTTTCACCCGCCGAACTCGAATCCGTTTTGATTCACGAGTTCGTTCACCTACGCCGGCGCGACAATCTCTGGGGCGCGTTGCAGGCCCTGTTCGGCAGCCTCTTCTGGTTCCATCCCCTCGTTTGGGTGATGAATCGCCGCATCAGTCTGGAGACGGAAAAATCCTGCGACGAACGCGTCTTGGAAATCACCGGCGACCCTGAAGCTTACGCGGATGGCATCGTGAAATCCGTCAGGCACGCCTTGGGCATCGCCCAGCCGAGCTTTGCCTGCGCCACGACTCCGCCCGTGGTAAAGCGCATTGAAGCTATTCTCGCGCACGGCGCGCACCGCGATTTGCCGGCACTGCGTCACGTTGCACTGACCGCAGGTGTCCTGCTGCTCGCGCTCAGCGGCTACGCCGGCTCCTTCACCGCGACACCAAGCGTGCCCGACGCCGCCCGCCCGGCTCGAATCACACCTCTGGCCACGACCACCACTCCGACGGCAAATCCCGCAGCGCCAGCATCACCGCCGAATGCCATCACGCCAAACGCAGCGATTTTGGCGGCGCCCGATCGCGCCCCCATTCCGACCAGCCTCGATCCGCTCAAGCCCGATCCCGTTCCGTCGTTGGCCCAAGCTGACGTCAGCGCCGATTCCCCTGCGCGGATTCCAGCTCCACCCACTCCAGCCGTCGCACCAGATTCGCCTGCACTCGCAGCGCCCGAGGCCACACCTGCGCCGCAGTCGGACACTCCGCAGCCCGCGCGCGCCGACACCCCCATGCCCGTGGAGAACTCGCCGACCGTCGCCTCCGCGAAGACCACGCCATCCTCCATCACTTCCGGCCGACGAATCGGAGCCGGCATCGAAGTCTATGACATCAGTAAACTTGACCGTGCGCCCGTGCCGAAATCTCAAGCCAGACCGCAATACCCCTTAGCGCAGCGCCGTTCGGGAATTCAAGGCGAAGCGGTGGTCGATTTCATCGTCTCAACGAATGGCGACGTGCAAAACGCCTATGCGGTTCATTCGTCGCAGCGTGAATTCGAGAAGGCGGCTGTCGAGGCGGTCAGCAAATGGAAATTCCGCCCAGGCATAAAATACGGCCACGCCGTCAACACCCACATGCAGGTGCCGATCGTTTTCACCCTGAACGAAAACTAAACTGACAGCCGGCTCCGACTTTCGACACCACCTGGTTTCTAAAAAAAAAGCCGCCCGGATTTCTCCGGGCGGCTTGAATTTTTGACGCGTACGAAATCGCGGGTTGGCGGCTCACGCCGCCGGCCGCGTTATTCCTTCTTCGACGCTTCGTCGAGGATGTCGCCGAGGTTCATCATGTCGTTGCCGGCGCTGCGATTAAGCGCCTCGTAGGTCGCCGTCTCAGCGGCCAATTCCTCGGCGCTGTAGTTGGCGGCCTTGATCGAGAGGCCGAGGCGGCGTTCGTCGCGGTCGATCTTGACCACGCGGGCGCTGACTTGCTGGCCGGACTTGAGCACGTCCTTGATCTTCTCGATGCGCTCCTCGCTGATTTGCGAGATGTGCACGAGACCATCGATGCCGTCTTTCAGCTCCACGAAGGCGCCGAACGAGGTGACCTTGCTGACGGTGCCCTGCACGACGTCGCCGATCTTGAAGAACGAGTCGATGTCGGACCACGGATCGACCGCGAGCTGCTTCATGCCGAGGCTGATGCGCTGCTGCGTCGGATCGACGTCGAGCACGATCGCGTCCACTTCGTCGCCCTTCTTGAGGACTTCGGAGGGATGGTTGACCTTGCGGGTCCAGCTCATGTCGGAGACATGCACCATGCCGTCGATGCCCTCTTCGAGTTCGATGAAGGCGCCGTAGGTGGTCATGTTGCGGACCTTGCCGCGCACGCGCGCGCCGATCGGATAATTGTGGCGGACCATGTCCCACGGATTCGGCTCCAGCTGGCGGAGGCCGAGGGAAATCTTCTGGTCATCCTTCTGGATGCCGAGGACGACCGCATCCAATTCCTGGCCCACTTTGAGGAGCTCGGAGGGCTTGGTGATGCGTTTCGTCCAAGACATCTCGGTGATGTGAACGAGGCCTTCGACGCCGGGCTCGATTTCAACGAATGCGCCGTAGGGCACGAGGTTGACGACCTTGCCGTGGACCTTGGCGCCGACGGGGAACTTGCGCTCGATCTCGTCCCACGGATTTTTCGTGGTCTGCTTCAAGCCGAGGGAAACGCGTTCTTTCTCGCGGTTCACTTCGATGATCATGACTTGGATCTCTTCGCCCTGCTTCACCATTTCGCTCGGGTGCGAGATGCGGCCCCAGCTCATGTCGGTGATGTGGAGAAGACCGTCCATGCCGTCGAGGTCGATGAACGCACCGAAGTCGGTGATGTTTTTGACGATGCCCTTGCGGACTTGGCCGGGCTGGATCGAGTCGAGGAGGTTGCGGCGCTTGGAAGCGCGCTGTTCCTCGATGAGTTCGCGGCGGGAGAGAACGACGTTCTGGCGGAGGAGATCGATCTTGAGGACTTTGAAGTCGTAGGTCTGGCCCACGTATTGATCGAGGTTCTTGGGCGGCTGCACGTCGATGTGCGAAGCCGGCATGAACGCATCGACGCCGATGGAAACGATTAGGCCACCTTTGACCTTCGCCTTCACGCGGCCCGCAGCGATGGAGCCTTCGGGAAATTTGGTGAGGATGTTATCCCAGTTTTTCTTTTGCTCGGCTTTGTCGAACGAGAGGACGGGGTTGCCGTTCTTGTCTTCGAGTTTCTCGACGAGAACCTCGATCGTGGAGCCGATTTGAAGTTCACCGATGTCGATGAATTCATTGGCGGGGATGACACCTTCGGATTTGC
>JANYBX010000410.1 GCA_025360615.1 Opitutia bacterium | reverse complement strand
CCTCGCCGCGTGCGGGGGTTTCAGTTACGGCGACGTGCTCGGCGCCGGCGAAGGCTGGGCGAAAAGCATTCTCTTCAACGACCGCGCGCGCGCCGAGTTCGCCGCGTTCTTCGCGCGCGAAGACACCTTCGCCCTCGGCGTCTGCAACGGCTGCCAGATGATGAGCAACCTCAAGTCGATCATCCCCGGCTCCGACCACTGGCCGCGTTTCGTGCAGAACAAATCCGAGCGCTACGAAGGTCGTCTCGTCTCCGTGAAAATCGAGAAAAGCCCGAGTGTTCTCTTCGCCGGCATGGAAGGCAGTGTGATCCCCATCTGCACCGCGCACGGCGAAGGCTACGCCGAGTTTGCCGACGCCGCCGCGATGCAGCGTTGCAGTGATTCCGGCCTCGTCGCCGCGCGCTTCGTGGACAACCACCACGCGCCCACCGAGCAATATCCGCTCAACCCCAACGGCTCCCCGCTCGGTATGACCGCGCTCACGACGACGAACGGCCGCGTGACGATCTTGATGCCCCACCCCGAGCGCGTCTTCCGCAGCGCCTGCATGAGTTGGTCGCCGAAAGAATGGGGCGAAGATTCCCCGTGGATGAAACTCTTCTACAACGCCCGGGCTTGGGTCGGATGAGACGGGCGAATCTTCGCCACGCTTCTCCCGCAACGGGTGCCTTTCACCCGCGCCATTGACCACACGGGATTTTCTCCGCGAAGCTCGCCGCCCCATGAACAGCACCGGCCGCGACGTTTTCCTCGGCACCGATTCCGGCGCCACCACTTCAAAAACCGGCGGCGTTTGGGCCGACGGCTCGCCCATCTCGCTCCATCTGCGGCAGAGTTCGACAAAATCCCAGCTCGGCACCGCCGCCGTCATCGCCGGCTGGGTCGAGGGCGTCGTCGGTTTCCTCTCCGACAATCAGCTCTCGTGGGATCAAGTCCGCGGCGTCGGCCTCGCGTTGCCCGGCCCGTATCTGCGCTACGGCGTGCTCGGTCGCAGCGCCAACTTACCCGCCGCGTTCGAGGGCTGGGATTTTCACGCCGAGTATTCCGCTGCCATCGCTGTGAAAGCCGGCCGGCCGATCCCGCTCGTCTGCGGCAACGACGGCAACTACGGCGGCGTCGGCGAAGCCGCCCGCGCGCGCGGCGACCGCCGGGCGTCCGTCCTGATGCTCGCTCCCGGCTCGGGCCTCGGCACCGCCTACATCGATCCGTCCGGACTCCCCCTCGACGGCGACACCTTCTGCGGCATGGAAGCGGGCCACATGCCCGCCCCGCTCCATCTCCTCGGCGGCATCCGGCCTTTCGCGTGCGGCTGCGGCCGCGACTGGGGCTGTATCGAGGCCTACACGACGATCTCCGGCCTCCCGCAACTGCTCGCGGAATTTCTTTCGCGCCACCGCGGCCACGAACTCGCGACCTCGACCGCGCCGATCAAGGAAAACGTGCTCTCGCTCCGCACTCGCGCGCAGAAAGGCGATCCGCTCGCTTTGGAAATTTTCGATTTCCAAGCCCGCGCGCTTGGCCTGCACGTCGCCAATCTCACCGTCGCCCTCGATGCCGAGATCGTCGTGATCGGCGGCGGCCTCATGGACCCCGAGGCCACCACGGAGGCGTTTCGCGCGCGCTACCTCGCCGGCATCCGCGCCGCCGCCGAGCCCTACCTTTTCCCGATGCAACGCCAGTGCGTGAAAATTGTCCCCGCCGCCCTCGGCGAACTTTCCCAAGCCATCGGTGCCGCGCTCGTCGCACTCTACGCCGCCGGCAAAAAGTGAGCGGCTGCGGTCCGGCCTGATGACCTCGCGCGCGTCTCCCTCGGAAAGTTTCGATCCGCCGTTTCGATGGGCGGCTGTCGTCCTCTTCCTGATCACGCTGCTGGCCTACTTGCCGTCGCTTTCCGGCGGCCTCATTTGGGATGACGACGCTCACGTCACCAAACCCGAGCTGCGCTCGTGGTCCGGCCTCGCCCGGATCTGGACCGAGCCGGCCGCCACGCAACAATACTATCCGCTGCTGCATTCCGCGTTCTGGATCGAGCACCGGCTCTGGGGCGACAGCCCGCTCGGCTATCGCCTGCTGAACGTCCTGCTGCACGCGACGGCCGCCGTGCTCTTCGCCGCGTTGCTCCGCAAACTCTCGGTGCGCGGCGCGTGGCTCGCGGCATTTGTTTTCGCGCTGCATCCGGTGTGCGTCGAAACCGTCGCCTGGATCACCGAGCAAAAAAACACGCTCTCCCTCGTTTTCTATCTCGCCGCGGCGCTCGCCTACTTTCGTTTCAACGAAACCCGCCGGGGCTCCGCCTACGCACTGGCCACCGCGTTTTTCGTCGCGGCGCTGCTCTGCAAAACCGTCACGGCCACCCTTCCTGCGGCGCTCCTCGTCATCCTCTGGTGGCGCCACGGCCGGCTCCACTGGCGCCGTGATTTGCTCCCTCTGCTCCCTTGGGTGGCGCTGGGATTCGGCGCCGGCCTCGTCACGACTTGGGTCGAGTTTCACCTGATCGGAGCCCAGGGCGAAGACTACGATTTGTCCCTTCTCCAACGCGGACTGCTCGCCGGGCGCGTCGTCTGGTTTTATCTGGGAAAACTTTTCTGGCCCGTCGGCCTGATCTTTATTTATCCGCGCTGGACCGTGGAGGCCGTCGCAGCGTGGCAGTATGTTTTCCCGGTTGGAATTATCGCACTCATCGCCGCGCTTGCGTGGTGGACTCGGAAATCGCGCGGTCCCCTTGCCGCGTTGCTGCTTTTTGTCGGAACGCTCATCCCCGCGCTCGGCTTCATCAACCTCTACCCGTTCAAGTTCTCCTTCGTGGCCGACCATTTCCAATACCACGCGAGTCTCGGCATCATCGCGGCGGCGGGTGCGGGATTAGCACGCGTTCGCGCGCCTGCCCCGGTGGGGCGCAAGGGCCGCCGCCTTTGCGCTCATCGCCCTGCTCACGGGTTTGAGCGTACACCAGAGCGCGATCTATCGGAGCAATTTTGGCCTCTTTGAAACCACCGTCGAAAAAAATCCCGCCGCTTGGATGGCCCATGGCAATCTCGCCATGATGCTCAGTGATGCCGGGCGGCCGGACCAAGCGCTTCCTCATGCGGAAAAAGCCGTCGAGCTGCACCAGAATTCCCCGGAGGCGGAGAATAGTCTCGGCCATGTCCTGATCGGCCTCGGCCGCACTCCGGACGCGATCATGCATTTGCAACGCGCGCTCGTGCTCCGGCCGCGTTTTCCCGAGGCGCACAACAACCTCGGCATCGCGTTCCTCGGAGCGCGCAAATCCACCGAAGGCGTCGCCGAATTTCAGGAGGCGATGCGGCTGGACCCGGGCTATCCTGCGGCGCGTTTTAATTTCGGCCTGACGTTGGCGCAGGCCGGTCGGACCGGGGAGGCGATCCCCTATTTCGAGCAAGCCCTGCGGTTAAAGCCGGACTACGCCGACGCGGAGTTGCATTGGGGATTTTGTCTCGCGCTGCAGCGACACTACCCCGCCGCCATGCCGCATTTCGAACGCGCCATCCGGCTCAACCCCCACTCGGCCGAAGCGGCGCGGCTTTACGGGATCGCCCTGGGACAGGCCGATCAAATCCCCGCAGCGCTCACCCAACTGCGCCGCGCGATCCAGCTTCAACCCGATTTCGCCCAGGCTCATCAGGATCTCGCGCAGCTCTTGCGCTTCGACGGACAGTTACAGGAGGCAAATGTCCACCAACAAGAGGCCCTCCGACTCCGCTCCGTCGATGCGAACCGGCGTTAAGGTCGCGGGAAATTTGATCTGCCGACACGGAGTGACCTGCGGTGCGGATTCGCCATGGATAAAACGCTTCGACAACGCGCGCGGTTGGGCCGAGTGAATGCGCGCAACGGTTCCGAACATGGACACACTCACGACCCAAGGTTGGACCCTCATTCGATCCGATCTCGCCGACAACGTTCTCGCGGACCTGCGCGATTCGGTTTTTACGGCCCAAGGGCCGGGGCAGCGCTGTCTGCTTGATCATCCTGCCGTGCGGAAAACCGCCCTCGTTTTCCGTTCCGTGCTGATTAAATCCGGCTTTCTGACCGACACCGCCGTCACCATTCAAGCCATCGCGTTCGACAAGACCCCCGCGACAAATTGGAAAGTAACATGGCATCAGGATCTGATGTTTCCCTTCGCCCCAGCGGTGACTACCCTTGGTTTCGATCTTTCAACGGTCAAAGCAGGTACCCACTACGCCCGGCCGCCTCGCTCCGTGCTGGAGGATTTGCTGGCCGTCCGACTTCACCTCGACGACTGCGACGAGACCAACGGCCCTCTGCGAGTGTCTCCGGGCAGCCACCGTCAGGGCATTATTAAAAGCGCCGAATTGTCCGGCATCGCGGCCCGCTGCGGTGAAGTCGCCTGCTTGGCAAAAGCCGGGGCGGTGCTGCTGATGAAACCATTGCTGCTTCACTCGTCGTCCCAAGCAGTCACGCCCAGGCACCGCCGGGTTCTTCATTTCGTTTACCATTCAGGCGAGCCGATCACCGAGACCTGGCATCGAGCCGTGTAATCCGAATCCAACCGTGCTGGGTTGTTTTGGATGGCGACCTCCTGACGATGGGCGTGACGGCCCTGAATCACCGGGCGAGAATACCCGGAGACCACCTCTGGCCGGAGCTGTCCAACGCCTCGACCATGAATGATCCCGAATTCCAACAACACGGCGGACCACACGCCGCCGAACATCGACTGCACCGCTCCGCTTGGAAGCAAATGCACCACAGCCGGTTTTTCTGGCTGGCTGCATTCTTCATCCTGCTCGCGATGACCATTTACGTCGCGACCAACGACCTCGCTTTCTGGCCCCGCCAGAAATCGCAGCAGCCAGTCCCGGCGCTCGCGCCCTGATCAATGATGCGGCCGCGCCGTCGAGCCGGAAGCCCCCTCGTGGCCCGCGGCTCCTACTTCACCACCGGCATGTGAACACCGCCGGAATTGCTAATGACGCCAAAGCCATAGAGCAGCCACAGGATGACTGCGATCACGACGACGATGTTGAGGATCTTTTTGATCGTTCCCTGCATCGGGATGTAGGTGTTGATCAACCAGAGGATGACACCAACAACGATCAAAGTGAGGACTACGTTTATGAGAGGCATGCTCGGAAGATATTCGAAAATGCCGCGCCGCGATATGGGGTCAATAACCCGGTTTTCGAGAGTGGCCGTTCAGGCATTTTCAAACCGCCCGCTCAGGCGATGGGCAATCCGCCCGTGGCCCGGCAGAGATCGTCGTGCAGTTGCTGCACGGCCCGCGCGCTCGAATGCACGGCGCCGTTGCCCACGGCTTCGACAAATGAGCAGGCCGCATGGCCGAGCGAAGCGTGTTCGTAAACCTCAATCCAGCGCGTGCGCTCCGGCAATTTATCGGGATTCACCGGCCACACGCCGGGACGCGGCCGGATATGGTTACCGATGCCGATGCGCCACGGTTTCGGACTTACGCGGGCGCGGAAACACGACTGGTTTAAACACATCCGCGCGTAAACCGGATCGACCTGCAACGACCGGAAACACTCGGCCACCGCCGAATCGTTCGGCGCGAAAGTGCGATGCATGGCCAGCAGGCGATAGCCCGCCGGAGTGCGATAAATCCGCAAATGCCAATCCGGATGGGTGGCCATGAAAGCATCGATCCGGCCACGCGCTTGTTTTTCCACTCCGCCACTCCGACTCAAACGAAGCCGATGAATCAGATTCGCCGCATAGTGCCCCAGAAAAAGCGCCAACAGAAAACCCACCACGCCCGTGCCAACGGAGCGACGCTCCACCGCCACGGCGATCACGGCCACGAGTAAAAGCCCGACCGTCGCCAGCGCCAACGCCACCGGAGTCGTGCCCTTGAAATCCACATCGGCAAACAAAACATCCGGCGTATTCAGGCAGCGCGCGCCGTAGGTATTTCGCGTGACGATCGCATCGCCGTGACGGCTGACAATCTCCTCGCGAATCGGGACGCCGTCAGCGCCGTTGTAGGAAAGCTTCGGCTCCCGCCGTGCGATTTGTTCGCCCGCGACCACCCGCGCCAGAGCGGCTTCGGCACGGCGGTCCGCATTTGCCTGCGCATCCGCCTGGCTGACATCGGACCAACCAAAACGGCGCAGCGTTACCTGCCGTTGGCCAACCCGATTCCGGACGCGCCCTTCTGCCCAGTATTGTGGAACGATCATCGTTTGCTTCTGAAATCACTTAAAGCAAACACCCGAGCCGGAGGAGTGAGCGAGTGAGAAACGCCGCGCCAGCCGGTCAGCTCCCTCCCTTGTGGAATCCCGCCTCTCATCCGCATCGTTGCATTCCCGCTCCGCGCATCTCATCCCTCAGCCTCTGAAAACAACGCCTGCTCACTCCCTCTCGCCTCGGCTCAACATTCTGGCCGTGGATGATTCCAAAGGCGTGCGCCTCATCGCCCGCCAGGCACTCAGCCCGTTCGACTGCGATGTGTCCGAAGCCACCAACGGCTTCAACGCCCTCTTCTCCATGGAGCGCACGCTGCCCGACCTCATCCTTCTCGACGTGAACATGCCCATCATGGGCGGTCTCGAAATGCTCGCGATGCTGAAGTCGAAGCCCGCGCTTCAGGCGATCCCCGTCATCATGCTCGCCTCGCCCGCCGATCATCCCGTTAGCGCCCAGCTCGCGGCGCTCGGCGTAAACGGCACCGTGATGAAACCCTTCACTACCGACGCACTCGTGGAAAAAATCCGCCGCGTCCTCGACCTGAAGGCACTCCCCTTGCCCCCGCCGAACCACGGCTGAGCCAGCCGCCCGCGTTCACGCTGAAGCCATGATCGACGCCATCCCCCTCCGACTTATCCTACGGTAGCGCGACGAACCGTCGTTTCCGTGATGCCCGGAATTGGGATTGGGGGAGTCTCGACGCCCGGGACCTTGCGCCGGAGATAAACTTCGTAGTCCGGAATCAGGCGGTCGTAAGTTTTATCCATCAACGGCGACGAGATGATAAAGTCAGCCGAGGCGCGATCACACGCGATCGGGATATTCCAGACCACCGCCATGCGCAGCAGCGCCTTCACATCCGGGTCATGCGCCTGCTGCTCCAGCGGATCCCAGAAAAAAATCAGGAAATCGATTTCGTTGTCCACGATCTTGGCCCCGATCTGCTGGTCGCCGCCCAGCGGGCCGCTCTGCAGCTTGGTGATCGAAATCTGTAGCTCGCGCTCAAGCAGCAGGCCCGTCGTGCCGGTGGCGAAGATCCTGTGGTGCGCGAGCAAGTCGCGGTTGAACTTCGCCCACTCGACTAGGTCGGCCTTCTTGTTGTCATGCGCGACCAGCGCGATCTTCTTATTCGGCGCCATCGAGATTTTTTTGTAGGTCATAAGATCCTTGGTTCCGCCCGGCCGGAATCGGCGGAACAGGTCGACGAAGCTGGATCACCCTTTCCGCATTGTCACCGGGTGTTTCGCCGACGACGGCCAAACCTAGCTTCGCGCCGGAGCCAACCGGCGCGCCCCCGCTACTTTTTCTCCGCCGCCTTTTCCTGGGCGGTTTTCATCGCGGCCCGCTCGGCCGAGTCGAGATGGCCGTCCTTGTTGGCGTCGTAGAGTGCGAGTTCCTCCTTCGTCGTGGTCAACTCAAGCGCTTTTTCCTTGGTGGCTTCCGCGACGGCCTTCGACTTCTCCGCCACCACTTTTCCCGCCTCCACCGTTTTGTCGGCCACGACCTTGCCGGCTTCCACCGATTTTTCCGCGACGACCTTGCCGACCTCGACCGTCTTGTCGGCCACCTTCTTGCCGACCTCCACGGCTTTGTCCTTCACCTGAATCGCGGCTTCCTTGGTGGCGTCGTAGGCTTCCTGGGATTTTTCCTTGGTCACCTCGGCCGCGTGCTTCGTGCCGGCGGCGGCCTTGTCGTAAAGCTCCGCTGATTTTTCCTTCGTGGCGGCGGCCGCCTTCTTCGTCGCGTCCGCGACGTCTTGCGCAGCTTCTTTGACGGCCTCCTTGGCCTTCTCGACTTTGCCCTCCTCCGCGTGGAGCGCGACGGGGACACCAAGGAGCAGGGCGACGACAATGGAAACGAGGGGATTTTTCATGGGTAAAACGGGGGGTGCTCACCGGGGCAACCCGACGACCGTGCGCAACGTCACCGGCCCAAGCAAGCCGGAGTCCTGCAACGCGTCGTCTTTTTTCCAGAGACGCCAGCTACTGAAGGTCAGCCGGCCGGTCGGGCTCGGCTTTCCTTCCAGCAACCACGAGGGCCAGGCCTTGAGCGTGCCGTCGGGTTTTCGCTCGCTGTCTTCGGCCAGCTGTTCGTCGCCGATGAGACGGTTCGCCCAGAGATTTACGACCGCGATTTCCAGAATGTTGTCGCCGGGCTTCGCCGCCGCGGTGATGTCCACTTGATAGGGCGGTTTCCAAAGGATGCCGAGATCGCGGCCATTGAGCGTGACCCGCGCCATGACTTCGACGCGCCCGAGATTGAGCACCAGTCGACGGTTCTCGCCGGGCAGAGCAGGTGGAATCACGAGGTTTTTCGCATAGCTCGCCGTCCCGGAAAAATGTTTCACGCCGGGCTCGGCGTGGTTTTTCCACGAGATCAGTTCGGGCAAAATTATTTCAGCCGGCGCGCCGCCGCCCTCGGGGAAATGCAACCGCCACGGACCCGCCACGTCCACCGAAACGCCCTGATCCTCGCGCGCCGCGCTGGCCAGGGGCGCGGCCGTCGCAGCCGCTGCGGGTTGAAACAACACGAACATCGAGCCGTTCGGCCGCAACGGAATCGCCACGTTCGTTGCGCCCGGCGCTGCGGCGGCATCCACCGCGAGCGAAGTCACGCGGCCGGTCTCACCGTCCCACGCTTGGGCAACTTTTCCGCTCACGCGAAACGTGCAGTTCGCCGTGACGGCGTCGTCGGTCGGGTTCGCCACGAAATAAATCTCGGCGTCCTCCGCCGTGCGATGAATCCAGCGGAGCGTTCGGTCCGCTGCGAAATCGGGCTTGATGCCCAGCTGCGCGAGCGCGCGCTCCGCCGAAATCCCGCGAAACACTTTCCCTTTCCCGAAGTTCCGCGCCGTCTCCGTCTCATCGGGGCCCCACAATTCGTCCGCGATTTTTTTCAGCTCGCCGTCGGCCACCGGATAGTCCGTCAACCCCGGCGTGGCCTGCGGCGGATGTCCAAGGACGGCCGCGCCGTCGCGCACGAGATCGCGAATGCGCCTCAGCATCGGCACCGTCATCGTGCCGGTGTGCGCGAGTGTGAGCAGGCGATAATGCCGGCCGCTCGGCAGCACCAGCTGGCCGTCGCGCACGGTGACGTTTTGAAACGTGTCCGGCCCGCACGCGTCGTAGTCGTAGCCGGTGAGCGCCACTGGCTGAAAGCGCAGCAGCGGTTCCTCCGATTGCAGCGCGAGCACGTCGGCCACCGGCTCGCCTTGACGCAACAGATGCTGGCAGCGCGCGAGGTAGGTATGCCACGGGCCGGACCATTCCCACCACGTGTTGGTGCGCTCGTAGTGGAGGCCCCACGGGCCCATTTGCAGGCCGGGTTTGCGGTCGAGAAACGGCTGCGACGCGTAGCGGTGAAACACGAAACGGTTGACGCCTTGCGCGAACGCATCGTCGCCGAGCCGCTTGAGCATCGCGGGATGCCAGAGCCAGCGCTCGGTCTTGAACGACGTGAACGCTTCCGCGCCCACGATGGTGCGCCCGTTGAGGTGCGCGGCGGACGCCATCGACTTCGTCGTGGGATAAAAATCGGCGCCCTGTCCCGTCGGCGTCCAGAATTCCGCCATGGGCTCGTCCACGAAATTCGCGGCGTCGAGGTCGTTGCCCGAGGTCGTGTAACTCTCAAAGGTGAAGCGTAGGCCGTGCTCCCGCGCGAGCCGCTGAAACTCGGCGACATAGTTTTCCACCATCAATTCGGAAACCGTTTTGCGCAGATCCCAGAGGAAGCGTTCGCTGATCTGCAGGTCGCCGATCACACGGCCCCGGATCACCGGCAGATACGGGAGCAAATCGTAGCCGCGCCGTTTTTGAAATTCCCCGCGCATCCCCGCGGTCCAGTTTTGTCCGCCGCCCTCCCAGCTATCGATGTGCGTGGCGACGAGCGCACCTTTCCCGGCGGGCCCGACGAGATCGTTCAGGCCTTTCACGAAAGTCTTAAAATGAAACGCCGTCGCGGCCTTGCTGAGCTTGTCGGTCTCGGGGCCGCGCTGGTCCTTGGGCGTGGGGCCGATCTGGCTGCCGTTATACGCGTGGCCGATCCGCAGCAGCGTCCATGCCCCGGGCGGGGCTTCCCAAGCCACTTGGCCGGCCGCATCCATTTTTGACGTGAGGTCGATCACGCGGTCCAGCGGGATGATCGCCGCCGACGGAGCGGTGGCGTCGAGCGGTGCACTGCGCGTCCCGCGATAGGCCACCCATGTTTTCCAGAGCAGCGCTTTCATCTCCAGATCGGCGATCCGGAAAGTTTCTCTCGCTTCCGCTGGCGGCTCGCTGATCGCGAGCACGGCGATGTCGCGGTAGTCGGCGCGATCCACCGGCTTCGGCAGCACTCCGCTCCACGGCGCGCCTCCCGCCACGGGCGTCTCGCTTTGAAACACCCACTGCATCCCCAGCTCCGGCGTCACCCACGGCCCGCCGCTGCCGTAGTAGCCGGCGCCGTTGTTCACATTAATCTCCAGGCCCAGGCGCTTCGCCTCGGCGATGGTGTGCTTGAACATCGCCTGCCATTGCGCGTCGAAAAATTTCATCGCGCCCGGTGGCGTGCCTTGATCGACGTCGAGGATGAGCGCGCCGCCGATCCCGACGCGCTGCATCGCCTCCAAGTCCGCGGTGATGCCCTCGCGCGTGAGGTTGCTCCCGAGCCAGGTCCAGTACACCCACGGCCGCGCCGATGCGGGCGGCGCGGCAAATTCTTCCGGCGCTAATTTTGCGGCGAGCTGCGGCGCTCCCAGCGCACCGAAACTGAGAGCACCCAGTGCGAGGCGGAGCCAGTGACAGGAGGAATTTTTCATGTGGCGGCGGACAGGGCGGTCGTTTTCTTCGCCGGCTCCCCGACGGTTGGCCAGAGCAGAATTACCCGAGGTATTTCAAGACCGCCTCCGTGCGCGAGCGGACGTGGAGCTTCCGATAAATGCTCTTCACGTGCGTGCCCACGGTATCGAGTTTGATCGCGAGGCGGTCGCCGATTTCCTTGTAGAGCAGACCCTCGCCGAGGAGCTCGAGGATTTCGTTTTCCCGCAGCGTCAGCGCCTCGGCCGTCGCGGGCGGCGCGGGGCGGCGGTGAAACGATTCGACGAGCTTTCGCGCGACTTCGGCGCTCATCGGCGCACCTTGATCCCGGAGGGCCCGGATGGCGGCGAGGATTTCCGGCGCGGGCGTGCTTTTCAAAATGTAGCCCGAGGCCCCCGCCTCCATCGCGCGCACGATTTGGTCGGTGTCGTCGTGGATCGTGAACATCAGAATCTGCGTCGCCGGCAGCACGCGCTTGAGCCGCGCGGTGCACTCGATGCCTGACCCGTCCGGCAGGTGGATGTCCATGACGATCAGCTCCGGTGCGAGCGATGGGATGCGCGCCAGCGCCGACGCGGCGTTGCGACACACGCTCACGCACGCGAGATCGGCGGCACTGGCGAGGATGTGTTTCAATTCTTCGCAGATGCCGGCGCTGTCTTCGACGATCGCTATGGTGGTTCGCATGGGTGGGGGGAGGAGCGGCTTGCGGAAATCATTTTTCGCCGGCAAGGCGCAACGGCACGCGCACGGTCACCCGCGCACCTTCGCCGGGCGCGCTGGCGATCACAAGCGTGCCGCCGATTTCCGCGATGCGGGCTTGCATGTTGCGCAGGCCGTTCCCGTCGGAAACACCGGCGTCCGCGGGTGAGAAGCCGGCGCCGTTGTCGCTGATGACGAGTTCGAACGTGTCACTCTCGCAGGCCAGGGCGACGATCACCTGCGTGGCGCGCGAATGTTTGAGCGCGTTGTTCAACGCCTCCTTCGTCGTGGCGAGAAGCTGGTGTTGCGGGTCGGGCGCGAGGGGCGCCGCCGGCAAATTCTCCACGCCGCGCACGAGGCATTCGATCGCGGTGGCGCGAAAGAGGCGCTGCGCATACTGGCGGATAAACTCCCCGAGGCGGTCCAGCGTGCCGTTCTTCGGACTCATGGTCCACACGATGCCGGACAACTCCGTGGCGAGCCGGCGCGTGCGCCACGCGAGGCCGGCGAGTTCCGGCGCGAGTTCCGCCGCCGGCGTGCCGACGAGCCGGTCGGCGAGCAAGCCGACCTCGGTGAGGCTCGCGCCGAGGTCGTCGTGCAGATCGCGGGCGATGCGCACCCGCTCTTTTTCCAACGCGTGCTCCTGCTCCAGCCGGCGGAGGCGGGCCTTGAGGCGGCGTTGCGAGATGGCGCGCGCGATCCAGCCGCTCGCGCCCGCGAGGAGGAGCAGGCCGCCGACGCGCGCGGCCATCGTCTCCCCCCACGCGGGCCCGACGGTAAAACTGAGCGTGGCACCGTCGTTGTT
>JANYBX010000045.1 GCA_025360615.1 Opitutia bacterium | reverse complement strand
CAGCCCTTCGACCACCGCCCGCGGCACCCGTAGCACCGTCCCGTGCCGAATGCCGGCGGGCAGCACGAGCTGCGCGCTCACGTCCTCCCACGTCGCGAAATCCTTCGAGCGGATCACGCCGTATTTCTTGTCGCGATATTTGTCGAAATACACGTGCCACCACTCGCCGATCTTGATCGCCGTCGGCCCCTCGACCCACACGCCCACCGGCGGTAGCGGCGCGCTGGGCGCGCTCCATGGACCATCCGGCGAAGGCGCTTTGACCGTGAAAATATATTTCGCCGCCGCCGGGATCTCCGTCTCGTTTTTCACGAACATCACCCAGGCCTTCCCGTCGCGCACCATCGTCTCGTCGATCACGTTTAGGCCCGGCTCGTAGTGGACACGCGTCGGCGTGAACGTCTCGAAATCCTTCGTCGTCGTCGAATAGAGCCGGTGATTGCGCGGCGGCTTCGCCTTGTCCTTGCGCTCCGTCTCGTCGGCCACGGGAAACTTTCCCGGCACCGTGGACGACCAGAAAATCAAGTAGTGCGCCTGCGCCTCGTCCCACACGATCTCCGGCGCCCAGCAGTTTGCCGTCGTCGGCTCGTGCGCCATCACGGGCAACGCTTTTTGCTCCGACCAATGCAGAAGATCCTTCGAGCTCGCATAGCCGATCGTCCCGCCCGTCCACGACGTCGTCCACACCATCCGAAAAATCCCGTCCGGCCCGCGGAGCAGACACGGATCGCGCATGAGTTTGTTCTCTCCCACCACGGGGGTGAGAAACGATTTCCCTTCGCCCACCGCCGTCCACTTCAGCCCATCCTCGCTCGCCGCGAGGTGGAGGCCGTCCTCGCCGTTGCGCATGAAGTAGCTGAAGAGAAAAATATCGCCAGCCGGCTCTGCTCCGCGAGCGAGCGAGACCAAAACCAGCCCCAGAAAAAATCTGAGGCGTCGAAAACCAGAGGGAAGTTGAGAGTGTTTCATCGGGAAAAAGATCGGAGTTATTTTGACGCAGCTTGCAGGATAATTTTCGTGGGCAAATCGCGATCACACGCGAGCTGGCCGTTTTTCTCGAAGAGCTCGACGACTTGAATCGAGCTGCGTCGCAGGCGGGAGCTCTCCCCATCCTCCGGCGTGATCGTCCCCGCGCGGCCCGGATGCGTGAAATAAAAACAGAACGCGCGCCCATCGCTCACCACGATGCCGGGATGCCCGCCGTTGACGCCGTCGTCCGTTCCTTTGCCCGGCAGATCGAGGAGCAATTCCTTTTGCCCGGCCCAATTGAGAAAATCATCGGACCGGTAGACGCCGAGTCCCTTCCACGTATCGACCAGCATCCAAGCGTGGCCCTTCCACTCGAAAACATACGGGCCTTCGCAGCGTCCGCCGACTCCCGTGCATCGCCCGCGATCGGTCCACGCGTTCAAGTCCGCGCTGTCCGCGAAGTAGATGGATTTCCCGTCACGCTCGTTGTTGTACCACATGCGCCACGAGCCATCCGGGAGCCGGTGTACCACCGCGTCGATCACGCGATCCGAGGCGAGCGTGAGCGCGGAGGCGTGATTCCATTTTCTCAAATCCGGGCTCGTGAGGTGCACCAGTGTCCGCGGATGTTGCCAGTCCTCAAAAATGCCGGGCACCACGGTGAGAAACATATGGTGCGTGCCATCGGGAGCGGTGATGACGTCGGGAGCCCAATGCGTCGGCTCGGTGCCGCCGATTTCCGCGGGCAAATCAATCTCCGCGTCGCCCGCGTGTTTCCACGTCGCGCCGCCGTCGGCCGATTCGGCGATGCCGATCTTCGTGCCATGCACCCACGCCACGCCGGAGAGACCGGGGACATTCGCGCGGCGGTTCGTATAAAACATCCACCAACGTTTCACCTGTGGATTCCATATCACCACGGGATCGGCCGCGCCGTCGCACACCGGATCGCAGAAAAGCGGTTTGGCCGCGACCGCGACCCGCACCTCGGCCGGTGCCGCCGTGAGGGCCGCCCGCGAGTCACCGACCCACAACAGGCTCATACCATGGAAAGCGAAAAAAAATCGTCTCATGAGTTTCCCATCCAGATGGGGTCTCCCAGCACGAGATTCGCCGGGACTCCGCGCAAGCAGGAATTGCCCCGTCCGCCTTGGATCACCTCAAACCGTCCCACCTCGTTTTCCCGATTTTCCCTTCGCGTCGGATCATCCCACCCGCACATTCCCCCCATGCACCCCGCCCCTGCCGTCCTCGCCCTCGCTTCCATTTTTTGCTCGGTCGCCTGTGCGGAAATCCCCGTCAAACCCCTCGCGCTCTTCAACGGCCAGGACCTCACCGGCTGGGAATACGTCACCCCCAACCAGGAAGCCATCGCCTCGATCTGCCACGTGAAACCCGACGGGGTGATCGCGGTCGACGGCAAACCCGTCGGCTACATTGCCACGACCGCGCCCTACGAAAACTACCGGCTGCAAGCCGAGTGGCGCTGGACCGACAAGCCCGGCAACAGCGGCGTGCTCGTTCACATCTCCGACGGCCCCATGGACCGCACGTGGCCGATCTCGTTTCAAATCCAGACGAAGAACACCCGGGTCGGCGACCTGCTCCCCATGTCCGCGGCAAAATTCGCCGAACCGCTCACCCCCGACCTCAAGACTCCCGCGCTCAACCGCCTCTCCCCCGACAGTGAGAAACCCGTCGGCGAGTGGAACACCTGCCTCATCGACTGCCGCGGCGGCACCATCGAGGTCACCATCAACGGCGTCGCCCAGAACCGCGTGACGAAGTGCGTGCCCGCCTCGGGTAAAATCGGTTTCCAACTCGAAGGCGTGCCCTTCGAAATCCGCCATGTGCGCCTCGAACCGCTGAAGCCCGCCATCGACGGCACCCCGCAGGGCTTTCCCGGTCGTTGATCGTGTGAGCCCATCCGAAATGTAGGCGGGGTGCCCCCACCCCGCTTCGTCTCCGCAAAATTCTCCGCGCCGCATGTCCGACCCGACCAGCCCGCCCACCTTCTACGAAAGCCTCGCGGCCCTTGAGCGCGACGCCTCGCCGTTTGTGTTGGTCTTTCTCGTCGAGGCGCTCGGCAGCACGCCGCAGGATGCGGGGGCGAAAATGCTGGTCACGCCCGCGGGCCTACATCGCGGCACCGTCGGTGGCGGCCGCGTCGAGGCGCAGGCCATCACCCTCGCGCAGGAACTCCTCACCCTCGGCGAAACCCAGCCTCGCTTCCTCAACTGGAGCCTCAAGGCCGACGTCGGTATGACCTGCGGTGGCTCCGTCAAACTCTACTTCGAGCCCCATCCCATCGCAGTCTGGCCCATCGTGATCTTCGGGGCCGGCCACGTCGTGCAAGCCCTCGTGCCCGTGCTGATCCCCCTCCCCTGCACGCTCACTGTCATCGACCCGCGCGCCGACTGGCTCGATCGGCTGCCACGCGCGCGAAACTTGAAAACCGTCGTGCACGAGTCGCCCGCCGACCTCATTCCAACTCTTCCTGAAAACGCTTTCCTCCTCTGCCTGACCAAGGGCCACGCGAGCGACCGCCCCGTGCTCCAGCGCGCGCTCGTCGGGAAAAGCTTCCCCTTCGTCGGCGTGATCGGCAGCGACGCCAAGAGCATCGTTCTCCGGCGCGAACTCATCGCCCACGGCCTCGATCCCGCGCTCGCCGAAAAATTTGTCTGCCCCGTCGGCCTCCCCTTCGGCTCCAACCATCCGCACGAGATCGCCCTCAGTATCGCCGCGCAAATCCTGACCGAGCGCGACCGCCTGCGCAAAGTCACCGCGCACTGAACCCGCACGCTCGCACCTCCCATCGACCTCCGAGCTCCAGTCCACTTGTAACGTATTATATTACGAAAAATTGATTTTCCCCAGTGATTTTGTAATATAATACGTTACAAGTGTGGAGATGTTCGTTCCGCGAATTTTCCGGAAGCGGGGCCAAACTGATTCCGTTCTTCAGTGTTAAGCGCTGCCCTGGCGAGGTGAGGACACCAGCCGTTGCAGTCGGCTTTTAGGGTTCCACCATCGCTAGCCGCGCCACCACCGATGCCGTTGTCGTGCTCTTAAAACCGGCGAGCCGCAATGCCCGCCGCACTTCGGGTGCGCGCATGAAATTCTCCCACACCAGCCCGCTGCGCAAATTTTCCGCCATCACCAGCGTAATCCCCGCGTCGATCGCCACCACATCCGGCGACACCCACCCGGTCTGCGGGTTGAACGCATCCACAAATCCATAGCGACTCCACACGCGCTCCCCACCCACCGCACGCATCTGCCTCAGCACCGCCAGACACTCTGCCGGCGCAAACGGCAGCGAACCTCCGGGGGCGCACGGCACCACTGTGCCGTCCGGCTGGTTCGGCGAGACAAACGGTCCGCCCCACGCGACGTAGCCGCGCGCGCTGTCCGAGGAAGTCAGCCCCCACAATTCGCGCGACCAGTGGGAAAAATCGCCCGCGCGGTCCGCGCACCACTCGCGCTGGGCGAGGGTCGCATCCACGGAGTTTTGCCAATAGTCCGCGTAGTCGTCGCGCCGGTCGCGGAAATCAAACCACGCATGGGAAAACTGATGCGTGAACAGCGGTGCGCACTGCATGAACGTCCGCCCCGCGTAGCTCACGACCGGCCCGCGCTGCCACGCATGCCACGTGGCTGGCGGGAGTGAGTTGGCGGGCGCCCCCATGCCGAGCAAATACAGGCCGAGCATCTCCGCATAGCTGTCCCAGCGGTGGGGGATGAAGCCGTTCTCGGGCCGCCAGCCGTGTACGAGGGTGTTGCCGCCATTGAGCGCCCACGGCCAGTCGATGCGCGCGTAAATTTTGTCCACAAGCGCCCGCACCGTCTCGTCCCTGAAATATTCCCGCGCGCAAATCGCACCCTGCAAAAACAGCGCCGTGTCGATGGTCGAGGCCTCGCACTTCCACAGGCGCCGGCCGGTTTGCGTGTCCACGTAGTGATAAAACCAGCCGTGTTCGTGGTCCACGTGCTCCGCGATGAAACGCAGCGTCGTCCGCACGCGTTGGCGCGCGGCTCCCGGGGGAAGCCAGCCCCGCTGATCCGCGATGCACCACGCCGTGAGGGCAAATCCGGAGGCCGCGATGCTGGCCGGCGCCGCGCTGCTCGCGCCATTGGCCGGCGCGCGATCCCGCGTCAGGCCGCTCCTCGGATCGGAGTGCTCGAGGAAAAAATTAAACGTCCGCCGCTCCAATTCATCGAGCTGGGTGACCTCGGCCGGTGACAGCGCCGGCTCGGTCCGTGTCGCCCGCACCTCTGAACTGATGAAGAAACTCACCAGCATCGACCACGCGCAGACCCGGATCAGACGGCTGCAAACGTTGGAATTGCTGGAGAAATGGCGCACGGGATAACTCGTCTGGTCCTGTTCCCAGCATCGGAATAAACCGGGAAATTTCCACCGCCAAACCCGACGCGAAATGACGTTTACGTTAATTTGATCGCGCCTGAATCGCCGCGAACACCGCTTCGCCCGTCGCCGGTGAAGCGAGCAGCACGACGCCGGTTTTTCCGCAGGCGGCCACGGCATCGCGGATCGCCTCGCGCACGGCGAAGGCCAGCATCAACGGTGGCTCCCCCACGGCTTTGCTGCCGTGAATCGTGCCCGGCTGCGCGGCGTCGGGCAGCAGCGTGACGTTGAACTCCACCGGCGCATCGCTGATCGCGGGGATTTGATACGTGCTCGCGCTGTGCGTCAGCAGCCGGCCTTTCGCGTCCCACTTCAGCTCCTCGCTCGTGAGCCAGCCCATGCCTTGCACGAAGCCACCCTCGATCTGCCCGCGATCCACGCCCGGGTTCAGCGAGTCACCCACATCGTGCACGATGTCCACCCGACGCACGCGCTGCATCCCCGTGTAGCCGTCGATCTCCACCTCTGCGACGGCCGCCCCACATGCGAAATAGGCGAACGGCCGGCCGGAAACCGTTTCCCAATTCCAGTGAATGCCCGGTGTCTTGTAGAAACCGGTCGTCGAGAGACTCACGCGTTCGGCGTAGGCTTGTGCGCAGATTTTGGAGAACGCGATCCGGGTCGTAGGTGCGCTGCGAGCGAAGGCGAAACCGTCGGCGAAGATAATCTCATCCGGCTGTAGGAGCG
>JANYBX010000008.1 GCA_025360615.1 Opitutia bacterium | reverse complement strand
GGTGTTTCAAAAACTGCTGATCAATTTCACGTGGTGGGTGAACCGCAAGGACCCGGGCGGGCGGCATATTTTCAGCGGGGGATTTCTCGGGCTGGACAACATCGGGGTCTTTGATCGCTCGAAGCCGCTGCCGACAGGCGGTTCGTTGGAGCAGGCGGACGGCACGGCGTGGATGGCGTTTTATTGTGGCACGATGCTGTCGATGTCGCTCGAGCTGGCCGAGGGCGATCCGGGCTACGAGGACATCGCGTCGAAATTTTTCGAGCATTTCGTCTCCATCGCCGACGCGATGAACAACCTCGGCGGCACGGGGCTGTGGCACGAGGAGGATGGGTTTTATTACGACCAGCTTTTGCTCGACGGAAAGGCGCACCCGGTGCGGCTGCGCTCGATGGTGGGCATCATCCCGCTGTTTGCGGTGGAGTTTATCGAGGAGGGCCGGCTCGACCGGCTGCCGGGCTTCGCGAAGCGCACGCGGTGGTTTTTGGACAACCGACGGGAACTCTCCTCGCAGATTTCCTACATGGCGCGCGACGGGCGCGACCCGGGCCGCCGGCTGCTGGCCATCCCGTCGCGGGAACGGCTGGAGCGGGTGCTAAAATATGTGTTCGACGAAAAGGAATTTTTGTCGCCCCACGGCGTGCGTTCGCTCTCGCGGGCGTATGCGGAGCGGCCGTTTGTGCTCAACGCCGCGGGGATGGAATATCGCGTGGGCTACGAGCCCGGCGAGTCGGGCACGTGGCTTTTCGGCGGCAACTCGAACTGGCGCGGGCCGGTCTGGCTGCCGATGAACTACCTGCTGATCGAGGCGCTTGAGCGGTATCATCATTTCTACGGCGACACCTTCACGATGGAGTTTCCCACCGGCAGCGGACACCGCATGAATCTCGCCCAGATCGCGCACGAACTCGGGGAGCGGCTGGTGGGATTGTTTCTGCCGAACGGCGGGGGACGGCGCCCGGCGCTCGGCATGGAGCCGCGTTTCGTGAACGACCCGCACTGGCAGGAGCTGATGTGGTTCCACGAGTATTTCCACGGCGATACGGGGCAGGGGCTTGGCGCGAATCATCAAACGGGCTGGACGGCGCTGGTGGCGCAGCTCATCGCGAATCTTTCGAAGCAGGGTTGAGCGCGCGGCGCGAGCGCGGGCCGGCTTGGTTTCGGGCGAAGTTCCAAAGATAAGTTTTAGAATTGGGGCGTGATCCGTGAACCGCGGCCGGGTCGCCCAGTCTGGGTGGCGTGAGGAAAAGAACCGCAAAGCCGAGGTTGCTCCGCGTGTCGGCTGGGGCCGATTGCCACGGGAAAGGGAGGTGTTTGGTCAGCAGCCTCGCTGGGTGGGAGAGTTTTGATTTGGAGGCTTACACCCTAGACGGGCGTGAAAGCATCTCACTCGGCAGACTAGGTAGTTAACCCCAGATTTGTGCGTAGTCCCCTCCCTCGACCGTCGGGCGAAAAATTACAGCTTCTGGACTCAAGATGACGACCCGCCCCACGCTTCCTGAGTCCTCGTTCAGCGGTTTCTCGAAAAACGCCTCGGGCGTCAAGTGGCTGCGGCTGCTGGCGGTGGGTGCGGCGGTGGCGAGTTCGATTTTCCTGACCCAGACGGCGCAGGCGGGCACGCGGGCGGAGACCCTGCTCTCGATCAATTGGGTGGAAAATCCATCGAATAGCCCGCGCCCCGGTCCTTGCGGGGAATTGGGCGCGTATCAATTTCGGGCGGCGACCTGGGCGATGCACACGCAGAAACCCTTCGCGAGCGCGATCGACCAGCGCGTGTCGGATGAGATCGCCGTGTTGCACTACGAATGGCTCAAAAATGCGCTGGTGCAGGCCGGGCTGGAGCCCAGCACGTATAACATCGCGCTGGCGTGGAACGCCGGAATCAACGCCGTGATCAAGGGTCGCGCCCCGGCGGTGGCGCACAACTACGCGATGCGCGTCAACAATCTCGTGACCGACATGAGCAGCCAGCAAGTAGCGGCGAACTAATCCCCATGAACGACGATCCAGTCTGGGCCTTGCGCTAATCAGGAATCACCGGTCCGTCCGCATACCCCGCGACTACATCGGCGGCGGACCGCGTGGACCGGGCGCGGAGCACGCCGACGCAATCGCCCGGTAGTCTGCATTCTGAGTATCCTACTCCAAAAACGAAGCCTGCTTGGGCGCTTTTTTCGCGTGACGGGCAGCTTCCTCCTCCGGTGTCGCGTTGAGATGGCGGGGCGGCTTGGAGGCTTTCAGGGAGACGGCGGCTTCGCGGTCCGTCACGATCCGGTCGCAGATTTGGTGAATGTGCATCCGCAGCCACTGGGCCGTGCTGCTGGCTTCCGTATAATCCGCCGGGCCGTAGTGATCGATCCGGCCGGACTGGCGCAGGCGGTCGTTCTGGGCGAACTCCTCGGGCTTGGCGGGATTATAAACCGCGAAGGCTTTGCCGCCATTGCCTTTGACGACGGAGAAACTGGGCACATCGCTCGGGCCGTCGGCGATGTAGATCATGTTTTGAAACGGGATGCGCCGGTCTTCGGCGGCCATTTTCGAGTTCACGTCGATGGCGGCGTTTTTGTTGGTGCCCTTGTTGATCTCGAAGATGGCGCGGGTCTTGGTGGTGTTGTCGATGACCATGCCGATTTGCGCGATCTCGGCGGTCGCCTCCATGACGAATTCCTTTTGCTTGAGGAAGCCGGGTTGGAGCGGGTTTTCGATGAACTCGCAGGCCCAGACACCGTCGAGCTGCTTGGCGATCGCGCTGCCGCGAACCATCGGCGCGAGGCCGGTGCTGACGACGTAGTGCTCGAGTGAGATGTCGTGCTTCTGATATTCGGGCCGGTCTAACACATAGGCTTTGGCCTGCTCGAAGAAAGCGGGGAGACCTTGGTAAAACTTAATGTCGGCGCCGCATTCGAAGAGGATTTTATTGTTCAACCCCTTGAGCGGGCCCTCGTGAACGTAGGTCAACAGATGGTTTAGGTAGGCGATCTCGGGCGAGAGATGATAGCCGCGTTCCTTGTAGCGCGCGGCGAGCTGGTTGGTCTCGGCCCAGAAGCTGGCCTCGTCGATGCCGTAGCGCCGGAAGAGCGGCGATTGCATGTATTCGGGGATTAAGGTCTTGTCGAAATCCCAGATGCAGGCGATGGTGTTTTGAGTGAAAAGCGTCGTGGCCATTGCTGATCAACACCGCTAGGCAAACGTGCCTCGTGCGGCGCAGATCCGCACACAAGCCGCAACGCGCGGGCCGCGCAATTCGCAAATCGCCGGCTCGCTCCGCCCGTTTCTCCTCATGGAAGTCCTGCCTGACATCGCTCCCTTTCAACGTCGCCTCGAAGAACTCGCTGCGCAGATGGCGGAGCCTGCCTTTTACGCCAACTCGCGCCGCGCGGCGGACGTCACGCGCGAACACCAGAAGCTGCAGAAGGTCGTCGAAGATTTTCGCCTGCACGAACGACTCGTGCGCGAACTCATCGAGGCAGCGGCGATGGTCAAGGATGCGGCCGCCGATGCCGATATGCGCGAGCTGGCGAGCGAGGAGTTGCCCGATCTCGCGCGTCGCGCGGAGGTGCTGCGCCAGGCGGTGTTGATCGCGATGATCCCGCCCGACCCGACCGACTCGCGCAACACCGTCATGGAAATCCGCGCCGGCTCCGGTGGCGACGAGGCGAGCCTCTTCGCGGGGGAACTTTTCCGGCTCTACTCGCGCTATGCCGACGAGCATGGTTGGAAAATCCAGCCCATGAGCAGCAGCCCGTCGGAGCGCGGCGGATTCAAAGAGGTGATTTTTCTCATCACGGGCACGGATGTTTACAAACAGCTCAAGTTCGAGAGCGGCGTCCATCGCGTGAAGCGCGTGCCGGTCACGGAGGCGAACGGGCGCATCCACACCTCGACGGTCACCGTGGCCGTTTTGCCGGAGGCCGAGGAGGTCGATGTCGTGATCGACCCGCAGGAATTGGAAATCACCGTGGCGCGCGCGAGCGGGCCGGGCGGGCAGGGCGTCAACACCACCGACTCGGCCGTGCAGATTTTGCACAAGCCCACGGGGCTCATCGTGACGTGCGCCGACGAGCGTTCGCAGATAAAAAACAAGGCGAAGGCGATGACGGTACTGCGCTCGCGGCTGTTGCAGCGGCGCGAGGACGAGGAACACGCAAAATACGCCGCCGTGCGTCGCAACCAGATCGGCTCGGGTGACCGCAGCGAACGCATCCGAACTTATCACTTCCTGCAAAACCGCGTCACCGAACACCGCATCGGCCTCACGCTTTATTGCCTGCCGCAAGTGATGGAAGGCGAGATCGACGACATCATCGCGGCGCTGCAAAAGGCCGACTACGAGCAGAAGCTCGCCGCGCTCACGGGCCAGACCTACGTCGCGCCGCGTGGTGGTGGCGACGACGATTGATATGCTGTCGGTCCTAGAAATCATCCAGAAGACGGCGGAGTTTTTGGGCGGGAAAGGCGTGGAATCGCCACGCCTCAACGCCGAGCACCTGATCGGTCACGCGCTTGGGTTGAAACGCATGCAGCTGTATTTGCAGTTCGAGCGGTTGCTGACGGAGCCCGAGCTGGAGAAAATCCGGCCGTTGGTGCGCCGGCGGGCATCGCGCGAACCGCTGCAATATATCGTGGGCACCACGGATTTTCACGGGCTGAAACTCAAGGTGGACCGGCGCGCGCTCATCCCGCGACCGGAGACGGAGCTGCTAGTTGAAACTGTGATCGGTTTATGTGCGATGCCGCCGGCGCAGGTGCTGGATCTCGGCACGGGCAGCGGAGCCATCGCGCTCACGCTGGCGGCGGCTTTTCCGAATGCGCAGGTGACCGCCGTGGATGTGAGCGACGACGCGCTGGCCCTCGCGGCGGAAAATGCGGAGAGCACCGGCTTGGCCGGTCGCGTGCGCTGGCTGCGCTCCTCGTGGTTTGAGGCGCTCGCGCCGGATACGCGCTTCGACCTGTTGGTTTCCAATCCGCCCTATTTGTCGGCGGAAGAAACGGCGGAGACGACTCCCGAGGTGCGTCAACACGAGCCGGCCGCTGCGCTCACCGCCGGCGCGAACGGGCTCGCGGATTTGCAGGCGATCATCACGGGAGCTCGCGCGCATCTGGCCCCGGGCGGTTTGCTCGCGCTAGAAACCGGAATCGCCCAGCACGCAGAGTTGGTGCGACTCGCAACGGCGAGCGGGTTTGTCCGCGTGGAATCACGGCAGGACTTGACCCGTCGTGATCGCTTTCTACTGGCGTGGAGCGCAACTTGAGCGGGCGCCCAAGCCTGTCCGTAGGCGCCGAGCTTGCTCGCGCTGCTGGAAACAAGCGCCCGCAAGCGGGCTTGCCTGCTTCGGAATAGCCGCTGACTCAGCCTTTGCTGACGGCGGTGAGTGGCGGGCGGTTGCTGGCCCAGAAATCGTGGTTTTGGCCTAGGGCGATGGCGTCGATCAGCACGCGCAGGGTCTCGCGGAGGTGGATGTCCACTTTCGCGTAGGCGTCGTTTTCCTCGATGGTGTCGAGATCGCCGTCCTCATCCTCGCCAGCGGCGGCGTCCGTCTTTTTTGGGGCCTTGATTTTCGGTGGGAGCGGAGGACCGAGGCGGAATTCCTTGAACGTGAAATCGTTTTTGGCGAGCAGCTCGCGTTCGGCTTTGCTCGTCTTGCGAAAGGCGTCGTCCGCGGTTTTCTGCCGTTTCCGCTCATCGAGGTTGAGCGAGATTTGTTTCTGCTCCTGCCGGCCTTTGAACCAGTCGATGTTTTTCTTCAGGTAGGCGAACTCTTCCAGTTTGGTTTGACGTTCGAGGCTGGTCTGGCGGAGCGAGGTGAGGATCTTCGCCTCAAGCGGCGCGCCCTCAAAGGAGCTGGAGGGGATTTGATCCCACACCAGGGCGTGGGGGAGGGAGGACTCGCCGATGGGGAGATACTCGTCGATGGAGGGGAGCACGATGTCGGGCACGACGCCTTTGAGCTGAGTGGAGGCGCCGCCGGGCAGGTAGAATTTCTGAATGGTGATCTTGGCCGCGCCGGTTTTCACCTTCGCGATGGAAAGCGGGCGGGGGAGCATGTTTTTCATCTCAACGACGGTCTGCACGGTGCCTTTGCCATGCGTCGAGCTGTCGCCGATCACGACAGCGCGGCCGTAGTTCTGGAGGGCGCCGGTGACGATCTCGGAGGCGGAGGCGCTGAAGCGGTCTACGAGCACCGCGAGTGGACCGTCGTAGGCGATCTTCTCGGAATTATCGCTGTCCACCTTGATGTCGCCGGAGTAATCCTTCACCTGCACGACCGGGCCGTGGTTGATGAAGAGGCCGGTGAGGTCGATGGCTTCGGTGAGATAGCCGCCGCCGTTATGGCGGAGGTCGAGCACGAGCCCGGTCACGCCGGCTTGGGTGAGTTGCGTGATGAGGCGCGAGACATCTTGGGTGGCGCTGGTCTTCTCGGTATCGGTGTCGCCGTCTTCGGCCGGGCCGTAGAAGGTGGGGAGCGTGATGACACCGAGGGGAGCGGCGACGCCATCGGCCCCGGGGACTTGGAAGACGGCCGCATGGGCGCGGGCGGAATTGAGTTTAACCACATCGCGGGTGATGACGATTTCGCGCCGGGCCGAGGGGTCGGTGGCATCGGCGGGTTGGACGACGAGGCGGACTTTCGTGTCTTTGACGCCGCGGATCATGTCCACGATCTTGCGGATTTTCATGCCGATGACGTCGACAGGTTCTCCGCTCATTTGGGCGACGGAGATGATGCGGTCCTGGGGTTTGAGCTGCCGGCCGAGATCGGCGGGGCCGCCGGGCACGATTTCCTTGACGAAGCAGTTGTCATCCTCGACGCCGAGGAGCGCGCCGATGCCGACGAGCTGGAGCTTCATCTGGATCGCGAAATCCTCGAAGGACTCGGCGGAGAGGTAGCTGGAGTGCGGATCGTAGAGGCGGGCGATCGAGCTGAGGAAAATTTCCGCGAGATCGTGATCTTCGATCTCGGCGAGATTCTTGAGCATGCGCTCATAGCGCTTGCGGACGGTCTGCTTGGCGTCGTCGGGGGTTTTCTTGTTCAGGATTTCGGCGATGAGCTCGAACTTCAGGCGGGCGCGCCAGAGGTCGTCCGCCGCGGCTGGGTTCGCCGGCCAGTCGGATTTCGTGCGGTCGGCGCGGTAGGTGGCGTTGGTGTTGAGGTCGAAATCTTTTTTGAGTTCGTCGAAGATCCACGTGATGCGGGCCTCCGTGCGGGCTTCGTAGGTGTAGAAAATATCGTAGGCGGCGTCGATGTTGCCGACGAAGGCGGCGTTTTCATAGACGTTGTTGCCATAACGCTTGGCGAAGGTGGCCTTGTCGCTGTTGAGGAAAAAGAGGTGCTGCCCGTCGAGCTCTCCCATGAAATCAGGGATCACTTGTTCGTAGTCGGAGTTTTTGACTTTATCGCGGTTGTAATGGGCCTGCCCGAGGAGCTGCACCAGCGTGCGGATCTCAGTGGAGAGGGCGTTGGGCGTGCTGAATTTTCGGTCGGAGGCGTGGAGGCTCGCCGCGATGGCGAGAAAACCGCACAGAGCCGCGGATAGGGCGCGGCGGGAAAGGAGTGCTCTCATCATGGGTGAAATCTTGGGACGGCAGGATGACGGGGATGTTTCGTGGGATTGGACTAAAATAAAATAGGGCTCGTGGTGCTCAGCGGCGAGCGAGCTGGTCCTTGGCTTCGTCGAGCACGCGGCGTTCGGCGGGCGTGAGCGCGCGGAGGCCGGCGCTGTTGATCTTGTCGAGAATGCGGTCCACCTCGGCGCGGAATTCGTCACGCGTGGACGGGACGGAGCGGGCCAGCTCGATCGCGAGAGGCTTCGCGGATTGGTTAAGCCAACGGGGGGCTTCAGCGGGCGCCGCCTCGACGGGC